>JACPZR010000415.1 GCA_016195395.1 Spirochaetia bacterium | reverse complement strand
TCAACATCATGCGCCCGATTACATCCGAATTTCCCGCGTAGCCAAACCGCTGTTCGTCAAAATAGTTGATACACCCGGTTTTGACCGCGGCGTGTCCTTTCTCGGGAGCTGATGCGGCCTCCTCGCGCGACAAGTCACGGACTACAATAGTGAAGCGATTGCCCTCATGGTCGCTGTCACGGAGACTGCTTTTGAAGCGTCCCACAAACGTTATTCGGACGCGTTTCTGCGGATCCAGAGGGAGCGCAGCGGGGATTGAGTCCGCATCAACATCGTACACGGAAACGAGCTGTCTTGCTATCGCCGCTGCGTCCTTCATGCCGGAACACTGCACATGACGCACAGGAACCTTGAAATAGCGGGCAATCATGTCGAGAGCGCGGAGCTGCTCTACGCCGCGGCGTTCCACCTTGAAGTATGAAAACTCCCGCGCAAACCCATCGCTCCGGGCCGACAGGTTGTCGAGGTTGATCCTCTCCTGGACCTCGAAATCCTCCGGAATCTGCTTCAACTTCATTGGGGTCAATCCGGGATCGATATTTCGCCGGTCATGTACGGGACGCATCGGCCGCCGATCAGCACCCGCCCGCCGGCATCTTCGCAGGTGACTTCGCCGCCCCGCTTGGACGCTTGGTATGCCCGCAGAGTCTTCCTGCCAAGGCGTTCCGACCAATACGGAATCAGCGTGCAATATGCGGAGCCAGTCACAGGATCTTCGTCAATGCCGGCAGCGGGCGCAAAGAAGCGGGAGACAAAGTCATAACGTCTGCTGGGGGCGGAGACGATGATTCCCCAGGCGTCCACTTTCCGGAGAGTCGCAAAATCGGGAGTCATCGCGTAGATTTCGTCTTCCGTGTCATAAACCAAAAGAAAATCGCGGGACTTCATCATGAAAGACGGCGGGCTGCCCAGGGCTTCCTCAAGGAGATGGGGGCCCTGCGCAGCCTGTGGCGGGCGGGAAGGGAAATCCAGGAAGATCTGATCACCGCGCTTGAAAACGCGGAGAGGTCCGCTGGCCGACTCAAACGTGATTTCATCTCCCGCAACACCGCCCTGCCAGAGCACAAACGCGGACGCAAGTGTGGCGTGCCCGCAGAGATCGACTTCACGGATGGGGGTAAACCACCGGATATGATATGACTGCTCCGTTCTGACTACAAAAGCGGTCTCAGGAAGATTGTTCTCCTGGGCAATGTTCTGCATCTGCGTCTCCGGCAGCCAGGCGTCCAGCGGGCAGACGGCGGCCGGGTTCCCGCGGAACACGTGGTCCGCGAACGCATCCACATGATGGACCTTGATCTTCATGAAGCGGGAAACAACTACTCGTACATCTTGTCGATTTCTTTTGCGTACATTTCAGCGACCACGTTACGTCGGACTTTCATTGTCTGCGTCATCTCTTTCCCCGCTTCGAATTCTTTCTCCAAAACGTGGAACGTGCTGACGCGCTCAAAGGCCTTGAAGCCGGTCTGGTCTGATATCAATCGTTTGATTTCCGCGCGGTAGAGATCCCGCACATGGTCGTTGGAGTTCCAGTGAGTCTGCTCACCGATTTCGAAGTTATTCTTTTTGGCCCACTCTTTGACCGCCTCAACATTTGGCGTTATAATGGCCCCAAGGGCCTTGCGGTCCTGGCCTACGATCATGACGTTGCTCACAAATGCGCTTTCTTTCAACTTATCTTCAATGGGAACAGGTTCCAAGTTCTCTCCGCCCAAAAGAACAATCGTGTCCTTGGCCCGTCCAGTAAATGCATACTCACCGGTCACGGTGCGCATGAGGAGGTCTCCGCTGTTCAGCCACCCCTCTTTGTCGATCGTAAGCTTTGTTTTTTCCGGCTCCTTGAAGTAGCCCTGCATGATGTGGCCGCCCTTGTGCCAAGCGATTCCTTTCACGCCGTCTTCGTCGATGACGCGGCCCTCTTCCGTACGAAGCTGCATCTGCACGCCTTCGGGTGGAGCGCCCAATACCTTCATGATGTTCCGTCGTTTGTCTCGAAAGATCGAAACACCCGTCGTCTCTGTCATCCCGTACGCCTCAAGAATCGGAATTCCAGCTGCGCGAAAGAACAGGTCGACTTTATACGGGAGGGCGCCTGCTCCGCTGATGGCGGTTTCGATGCGTCCCCCAAAAATGTTCCTGATCCGACTAAGTACAAGCTGCCCCACAAGGTTCCACAGGAAGAGCGCTGGAATACAAGGGATCAAAGCCAGCCGTTTCAGGTAGTCGAGAATCGAGGGATTTGTGAAATACGCCCAGTGCCCTTTGAGAAACTGCAGAGCGAGAACCCAGTTCATGGCCCCTCTTTCGCCGAATTTGAAAAGCGCGCGCTGGAAGGGCGACGCTGCCTCCACGCCGGCCTGGACACGCGCATATAACGCTTCCCAGACGCGCGGCACCAGTACCAGGAAGTTTGGTCTAACGTCTAGGAGGTCTTTTGCCATAGTGGGAATGGACGTCATGTTCCCCGTGCCACCCTGCTGCACTACGATCATCTCGATGAGCCGCTCGGCGATGTGCCACGGCGGAAGAAAACACATGGTGCTGATGTGGCCCTGGAGCTTGAGCACACGCTGCGCCACCTGCATCTCCCACACTAAGTTGCGGTGGAGGAGCATCACGCCCTTGGGCGTCCCCGTGGTGCCCGACGTGTAGATAATGGAAGCAAGGTCCTCCGGCTGGACCTTGGCTCCCAAGTCATGATACGTCTGCTCCCCTTTCGCGGCCAGTATGGAGCGTCCGCGCTCACGCACCTGATCCAAAGTCCAAGTCTTGATTCCGGGGAGCGATGGGGCCTCTCCTTCCATAGTAATGACATGCTTGAGGGCTTTGAATGCCGGAAGGTCCTGTTCCAAGCGCTTGATCACGCGCGCACTCTCCACAATCATGAAAGGCGCCTCTGTGTGCTGGATGATGTAGCGGAGGTCATCCAAGGTAGCATCCGTCCCGCGGGGAACGTCGACGCCGCCCACCGTAGTAATGGCCATCGAACAGACCATCCATTCGATCCGATTGTCTGCAACCACTGCGACTTTGTCCTGCCGGCCCATGCCAAGATCCACGAGGCCCAGGGAAAGCTCCCGAATCCAGCGGTACCATTCGTCATAGGAGTAGCCCATCCACGAGCCGCTGGAACGCATGCGAAACGCAATCCGCTGGCCGTATCTACCGGCGGTCTCTTTCAGGAATTCGTACAGCGTGAGAGTGGGTTGCATCGCTCCGCTGATCAGTGTGAGCGACTAGACCGTCAATGCTTTTACGCGGCGCTGCGGGCGGCGCGCGGCTGATGCTGACGCCACCGAACGCGCCTGAGGACGCAGGTTCGTCTCACGCGCGGCGGAAATCGCCTTTCTCACCGATTTCGCGATATCGCGGACCAAGGGCACGATCACGGAGTTTCCAAACTGTTTGTACGCCTGAGTGTCGGAAACGACGATTCGAAATTCTTCAGGAAAGCCCATCAACCGCGCGCATTCACGCGGGGTCAAGCGGCGGGGATTTTTCCCTTTCACCGGAATAAGAATTTCAGAACCATCCTTGTAGTATCGCGCCGAGAGAGTCCTTGTGGCGCCGTTCAAATCGGCGAGGCCAAATCCAAAGCCATGCCCCAGCGCACGATGCTTTTCGCGGTAGTTCTGCAGGTATGCCCAGAGCTTGTCAGAGAGATGATATTTCGCGGGAACTTTTGGTTCGAGGATGCTCTGGAGACGCGGATGTTCTGCCGGTGCCCGTTGCGGGAATTGGAATGCCAAGGCCGCCTGTGGATTCTGGAAACCGACGATGAAAATCCGCGAGCGACCCTGCGGGACGTAGGGCCGCGCGTCCAAGACACGGTACTCTACATGGTATCCCAGGCCTGTGAGGGCGTCTTTGATAGTCTCAAGTGTGCGCCCCTTATCGTGCGAGGCCAGGTTCTTTACGTTTTCCAGAACGACCACGGGCGGGCGACGCTCCTCCAGAATGCGGGCGATTTCAAAAAATAGCGTTCCCTGCGTCTTATCCAGAAAGCCGTGGGCGCGGCCCAGTGCGTTTTTCTTGGACACACCGGCAATAGAAAAGGGCTGGCAGGGAAATCCGGCGACGAGCACATCAAAGTCCGGGAGGTCGTTGGCGCGTACGGAACGGATGTCTCCCGCTGGTTCTTCGCCAAAATTTTCCGAGTACGTGCGCGCTGCATGCTGGTCCCATTCGCTCGAGAACACACATTGAAAGCCCGCGGATTCAAAACCCATACGCATACCGCCGATGCCGGCGAAGAGATCTATGAATCGTGGGCGCACGCCGCTACGCGGACTGGGGTTGCTCTTCTTGGAAGAGATCTCTCGGTTCACCGACACCCTATTCAGATCGGCGCGCATGGTCATCATCCGCACAATTTCTCTATGTATCCCGGCCATTGCCACTGCTCCCCAGGGAGGTCCCTTTTGATACAACCGTTGTACCCTGTGTCTGTGACAGTTTAGCCGCCCAAAGGGCGGCGGTCGCGGATGCTGCGGGCCAAGGCGCCCTGTTCAGCAAATTCAATAGAGGCGCCTGTGGCTATCCCGTGCGAAATCCGGGTAATGGTGAGGCCGGGTCTGCGTGCCAATTCGAGGATGTAATGGGCGGTGGCGTCGCCCTCGAGCGTGGGGTTTGTGGCCACGAAGAGTTCCGTGAACTGACCCGGAGAAAGCCTGTCCCTGAGCTCCCGCAGGCGGAGGTCTTCCGGGCCGATCCCGTCCAAAGGCGATAGGGCGCCCATCAGCACGTGGTACAGCCCCCGGTATTCACCCGTGGTTTCGATCGAAAAAATATCTCCGGGTTCTTCAACCACGCAGAGGCGTTTCTGGTCACGGGCGGGGTCGCGGCAGATAGAGCACAATTCCGTTTCCGAAAGCGACCCGCACTGAGAACAGAATCTCACACTCCTTCGCATCTCCAGAAGGGCATGGCACAGCTGCTCTACTCGTGAGGGGTCCGTCTTCAAAAGATAGAAAGCGATGCGCTGGGCGCTGCGACGGCCTATGCCGGGAAGCGCGGACAGCAGATGTACGACGTTATCCAGCGACGAGAGCTGCATGGGTTACATCCCAAAGAGTTTTTCAAGGCCCGGTATATTCAGACCGCCCGCGACGCTTTTCAGCTCATGTGCCACCGCTTCTTTGGTCTTTTTCATGGCGTCATTTGTGGCGGAAATCAGGAGCTCTTCCAACATGTCTTTCTGATCTTTGGCCAGCAGTTCCGGGTCGATCTTGATGTCCGTCACGTGGCCTTCCCCGCTCTGCGTCACCTTCACCATGCCGGCGCCGGCTTCTCCGGTGACTTGAAGACGGGCGACACGCTGTCGCATCATCTCCACCTGCTCTTTCATGCCGCCGATGTTCTTGAATAGTTCAGAAAAGTCCATGGTTCACCCGTCGAATTTGGGAAGTTTGTCTGCGTCCACGATGGTTCCAAGAAACTGCTTTTGGAGCTCATGCTCCGGTGAGTACGGGGTGCCCTGATTGATCGCTGACGCCAGTCTGTTGAGTCGTCCCAGGATTCCGGAAAGCGACGGGCGGGAAAGCCGCTCGCGCAGCGTCAAAAGTTCGATTTCCACTAACACCCGTGTTTCATACGAGTTGCGGAGTCGAAGATTCTGGGCCCGTGTCAGGAGGTTATAGACGCCGTTGAATAAGAAAACCAACTGTGCGTTTTCTGCCTGAAGCTCTGAGCGAATGCGCTGCACATCAGGGCCGGGGATACCGAGAAAGTCTGTGTCCTCTGTGCCGCGGTGCACATGAATGGCGATTCGCAAAAAATCCAGATACTCCCAGATGAAACGTCCAAGGTCGCCGCCCAC
>JACPZR010000441.1 GCA_016195395.1 Spirochaetia bacterium | reverse complement strand
GCCGCGAATTTGCTGAAACGACGGCGGGCATTGCAGCCAGCATGGGCTTGGATGTTTTCCTTTTTGAAGGCGTTACTCCAACGCCGGTTTTGTCATTTGCCGTACGTCATCTGAAAGCATCGGGCGGTGTCGTGATCACGGCCAGCCACAATCCCCCTGAATACAACGGATACAAAGTCTACATGGATGATGGCTCACAGATGGTGGGCGACGTGCAGGAAGAGTTAGAGTCACTGATTGATGCCGTCAAAGACTGGGGGAAGATTCCGTTTCTGGGCACAACAGAGGCTGCGTATAAGCAGCGGGTCAAAGCCATCGGGGAAGAAGTTCGTAAAGCGTACCATAAGATGTACCAGAACACTCCGTTTGTCACGCCGGCGTCCAATCCTGCCAAGGCAGGACTCAAACTGGTCTACTCACCTCTGCATGGCACAGGCGGTCCCTGGCTTCCGGGACTTCTCAAAGAATTTGGCTTTCACGCGTCTCTCGTGGAGGAGCAGGCCAAGCCGGACGGCGAATTCCCCACGGTGAAATACCCCAACCCGGAAGAAAAGGAAGCGCTGAAACTTTCTGAAGAGAAGGCCAAGGCAATGGGAGCCGACTTGTTTCTGGCAACCGATCCTGACGCGGACCGACTGGGGGCCGGTGTGCGGAACGCCTCTGGCGGCTACACATTAATCAACGGTAACCAGATCGGCAGCATCATGTGCGCCTATCTCTGTGAACGGATTTCCGGCGACAAGGCCCTGCGAAAGAACCATAACTGGCACGTATTCAAAACCATCGTGACCACGGATCTCCAGACAGCCATAGCCAAAGCCAACGATGTGAAGATTCTCGATGTGCTGACCGGATTTAAATATATCGCAGAGCAGATGCGGGCCTTAGAGCACGGGGACCGCAAGTACGGCTATGAGAAGAAGAAAGATGCGTTTTTGTTCGGCGGTGAAGAATCGTACGGGTACCTTCCGGTAAGCTTTGTCCGGGATAAGGACTCCCTGGCCTCCGCGCTTCTCCTCTGCGAAATCCGCGCGGCCGTGGGCGATGTGCTCGCGTACCTGAACCAGATCTATCTCAAGTACGGCCTGTACTTGGAAGACTTGAAATCCGCTACGCTCAAAGGATCGTCAGGGCAGGCTCGAATCAAGGAGACGATGGACAATCTCCGCACGTCGGACTTGACGGGCTGGGCGCTGGGCGGGCGTCGCATTGTGTCAGTATTGGACTATCAAAATCAGACACGCGACCACAAGCCTTCTCCCGCCGATTTCAAGAATCTCCCCAAATCCGATGTGATCCAGCTGATCCTTGAACCGGAAGGAAAACTCACCATCCGCCCCTCCGGCACGGAACCCAAAGTGAAACTGTATGCAAGCCTCCGTTCGCCGGTGCATCCGGCCAGCTTGGAAGAATTAGCAATCAAGCGGTCGGAACTGGAGAATGAGCTGGCCTCTGTGTCAGGGTTGTTCTTCGCGAAGACGG
>JACPZR010000440.1 GCA_016195395.1 Spirochaetia bacterium | reverse complement strand
GTGTTACCGGTGCTTGGCAGGATTTTCTGCGCGGGACAGCCACCTATGCCATGAGCCGCGGGAAGGACCGCAAGCGTCCCAACGCATTGTTTATCAGCCAGGACGTGGACGACAACGGCAACTCCGTGGGCTTCGAGGGCGAGGCTGCGTTCCTGAACCGCTCTTTTATATTCGTGGCCAGCAAGTTTTACGCGGAAGGTGGGTCCTATTATGCGGACGCCACGCAGTTTTCCCACGGGTTCACGGGATTCAAAGGGGACCAGGCCGGTGGATTTCTGACGCAGCTCAATTGGGGAATGTATCCCGCTTCGTACACAGACGACGACGGCATTGATGACCTTCCATACGACACCGCGCGTAAGAGCGGAACCGACATTCTCCATTTGGGCGCGGCGGCCGGCTGGCGCGAACTTCTCTATTTTAAGGTGGATTGGTGGCGGCTCAGAGATACCAACCGGATTCAGGTATTTGGTTCCGCAGACGGCACCATGGACAAGACCGTCCTGATAGGCCTCGTGTCTCCCACGTTTCCTACGCGCACCACGCAGATGATGGCTGCGCGCAGATTTGGCGCGCCTCTGGGTGAAGAGGTAGACGTTGGGGTCGACTGGTTCGTCACCAAGACCTGGAAAGTGTGGGCTGTGGCCGGCATCTTTAAACCCATGCGTTATTACTCAGTCCCGGGACTCCGTCAGTTTACTCCGGAGGGGTCCAGCAGGTTTACGGGATTTCAAATGGGGTCTCAGTTCGTTTTCTAGGAGAACGTTATGCGCAGCAGGGACCAGGCAAAATACCGTCTTGAACGATTCCGGATGGGGGCGTTTGTTCTCTTATTCCCCCTGATTGGCGCGGCATGCAATCAATCGCCCACGGGCGCGCTCTTTGATCCGGGCTTTGCCCTATTAGGACCCGCGCGGTTTTCCGTGTACTGGAGCGATCCTGGTGTTTCGCCTGAAACCGCGGTGGACAAGAAAATCGACATGCAGCTCGTGAAACTCATTGATGCCGCCGAAAAGAGCGTCGATCTGGCCGTCTACAACCTCGACCGGCAGGTCATCATAGATGCAATGATCAATGCGCGGGAGCGGGGCGTTCTCACACGAATGGTGGGCGACGTGGATGAAAGCCCTACGTCCGGATACCAGCAGGTGCTTCGCTATGGTCGTGTCCCATTCTCGCTGGGAAACTCGGATGCCATCCAGCACAACAAATTCGCAGTGGTGGACGGAAAGTACGTTTTCATGGGGACGGGGAACTACAGTAACTCGGACTTGGACCGCAACAATAACAACTTCATGGCCATCGAAAGCGACACGCTCGCTGCGGACTATAAGACTGAATTTGAGCAGATGTTCTACGGCCGGTACGGGGCCAGAAAACTTCCGTTTACCAGCAATCACTCGCACCGCGTCAACCTCACGCCCGTGGAGGTGTACTTCAGCCCTTACGCAGGAGAGGAGGCGGTCCGCCGGATGATCTCTCTCGTGGACGGAGCCCAGCGGGAAGTCCAGTTCATAATCTTTGCATTCACCCACGATGAACTGACATCGGCGCTGATCCGGGCCGCCAAACGAGGAGTGATGGTGCGCGGGGTGCACGACTATACCTTCGTGAAGGGAACGTCGGAAGAGGCGCCGAGGCTCTTCTCCGCCGGACGTTACTCGCCGTTTGGGCCCTTCAACAGGGAAGACGGCAACGAGAATACGGCCGTTCCGGGCGTAAGATCTCACGGGGGGAAGCTGCACGCCAAGACGTTGATCATTGACGGTAGCGTGGTCTGTACCGGTTCATTCAACTGGTCAAACAACGCGGTAAACAACAACGACGAGAACATGATGGTTGTCTATTCCCCGTTCGTGGCTGCTGAACTACAGAAACAGTGGGATGGTGTGTGGGCCGTATCGAAACCTGTGACGGACCAGATAGATCATCCCAGTGGTGACACCGCGAATCCGGGGGATCTTGTAATATCTGAGGTCATGTGGGCCGGCTCTTACACCGGGGCCACATTTGATGCGAACGACGACTGGATTGAACTCTATAACACAACCAACCACACGATTGACGTTTCCCACTGGATTCTGACTTGGGAGGAAACGGAGTTCACCCATTATCCCATGCCGGATGAATTCACTTGGTATGAGCCGGGCGTAAATACAAGACACCTATCTCTGGGGCGGCTGACCATTCCGTCGCACAGCTATTTTCTTTTGAAAGGGGCCACCGGCGCAATCTCAACCTACGATAACAAGATTTCCGGCTCAAAGAATTTCTCGCTGAGCTCCGCTTCCATGCATCTGCGTCTGTACGACTTGACCATGACGTTGATTGATGAAGCGGGCGACGGGGGCCCTCCGTTTGCGGGAAAGCTCGATTCCTTTGGCGCGCGCACGTTTTCCATGGAGCGCATCTTCTCCGGCGGCGTGGCGCTTCCGGGAACGCGTCCCGGCAGCTGGTATACCAGCAACGGCAACAACTGCAATGGCGCAGTTACGGGCTCGTGTCCTTCCGGCTCTACGTTGCAGGGTACTGGACAGATTCAAGAGACGTACAGGACCGGCACCATCGGGACTCCCAATTACAGCGGGAACGGATCATCAACGATTGCCTCACCGTCCACAGCTACCGGCGGCGCAAACAACTATGGCAATATCCCGGTGGAAGCCTACGCCACGGGCAGCACCACGGCGGTTGTCAAATTTAGATGGTCCCTTCTTTCCGCACCCACGTTCGGCGCGGACATTGCAAGCACAGGATGCGCGAATAATGTCGGGGCCATTACCGCAGCGCTCGATCCGTCCGACTCATCGAAGGTGATCCTCACAACACCCGCGCAGACAGCGGGTCTGCGTTACTGCGTGCGTCCTACCAGCAGTCCGGCGGACGTTGTGGGCGGCACGGTGCTCGCCAATAGTTCCATTGCGTTTGACGGATACGGAAACGCACAGGCTCAGCTGCAGATCTATCGCGTGTATCCCAGCCAGAGTTCCGGAAAAGACGTTGTCATTCTTCAGGCGCTGACAAGCGGCCGTGTGTACGGGCTGGGCCTGTACCTGTACGATTTCAGTTCCCAGTACCCGATTCTTCTCTATAAGTTTCAGGACTTCAATATCAGCGCGGGTCACTACATCATGGTGACAATGAACAACTCCTGCGACGTTCCGTGTACAGTCGCTTCAGCAACACCGGAAGACAGAAGAATCATAACGGCGAATCCAACGCCGAATAACGTGGTATCTTTGAATGAAAGCAGCAATCCAACGTCAGGCGGATGCATGGGTCTTGCGTGCAACAATACGTGGGAGCTGTTCTCGTCGTTCGGCGGCCTCGCCACATCTGACGGCATTATCTTCGTGGGAGCGTCTGCAGATATCACAGCGGCCGTACCGCAAGACGTGATGTGTTATTCAAACCGCGACGGTGACGTTTCTCCCGGACTGATGACAGGCGGATTTCGTGACCTTTTGAAAATTCCCCAAGCCTACG
>JACPZR010000439.1 GCA_016195395.1 Spirochaetia bacterium | reverse complement strand
ATTCTTGTGATGGTGGATTTCTGTCTTTCGTGAAGCGTTATACGTGGACCCTGAGGAAGTTTCCTCAACGAGAGGGCGCAGCCCTGCATACGAATAGAACACATCCTCCATACCCAGTCTGTGGCCGCCAAAGAGACGATTCACGCCGCCGATCAGGTCCTGCACGTCACTTTTGGTTACCCGCAGACCGTCCGGGTGGCCGTCATACGTGGCATCCGTGGTCCCAATGATCGTGCGGTTTCTCCACGGGATCAGGAAGAGATGTGTCTTATCCTCACGGAAGAGCACCACAGTCTTATCATGAACAATGCGTTTGGTCACAGCATGAATGCCGCGGGAGCGGCGGAGTTTGTGGTGGTTGGAGCCGGACACCATGTCCTCGATGTAGTCTGCCCACGGGCCGCCCGCGTTGACCACCGAGCGTCCAGTGATCGTAGCCCGCTCGCCGGTCTGCCTGTCCCGGACAGCCACCGCGTAGCCGGAGTCAGTTTGGTGCACAATGCCGGTGGCTTCTGTGTAGTTGCGGGCTCGTGCGCCCATGGCGCGCGCGGAGAAAATGAATTCGGAACAGAGCCGCTCCGGGTTTACGTTGGCGTAATCGTAATACACAAAAGCGCCTTTCAGGTCTTTGGCAAGAATTCCCGGCTCCTCAGCGAGCGTTTCCGTGCGGTTCAGATAACGTGAAGCGGGCAGTTTGAGGTCGTCAGAAATGCCGCGGTTCCTGTCGAACGAGAGCAGATCGTAAAGTTTCAGAGCCGTTCCCATCAGGAACGAACCCGGTGTCCCCTTCTTGTAGAGGGGCATGAGAAACGCTTCCGGTCGCAGCGCATGCGGCGCAATGTGAGCGAGTGTCCTCCGTTCCCGGAGCGACTCGCGCACCAGGCCAAACTCGCCGTTTTTGAGGTAGCGCAGTCCGCCATGAATCAACTTTGACGTTGCCTGGGTGGTCCCCGATGCGTAGTCGTTCCGCTCCAACAGGACCGCTTTCATGCCGCGGAGTGCCGCGTCCCACAGGATGGTGGCGCCGGTGATGCCGCCCCCGATCACGATCAAGTCGTACGTTTCGGATTTCAGTACGGAGAGGGAAACGCGCCCGGCAGGGTTTTTCCCACGTTTCTGTGGGACTTCGCGTCTGCTTTCATTCAGTAGGCTAGCTCTCGATTTCATGGTCGGGCCCTCCGTATGGTGACAAAAAGATAGCGAATGACGACATGTCAATCAAAAAATGACGCCGTGTCAGCCTGATCTTTGGCAGGGTTTTGCTTATTGAGGCGGTTTTGTGTTGAATTTTGGCCGTTGTGTGGAAAGGGCAGTGATGCAGAGCGACTCCGGCATCTACGCGCGACACAGGGTTCGATCCCAGGAGGAGGCCTCCGGAGAGGCGGCCCTGAACTATCTCCGCCTTGGTCTGGTTCTTGTGTACCCCGCGCTCGCGTATCTTGCGGGAATGCCTCTGGCGCATCTCCTACGTGCGGCTCCCGCT
>JACPZR010000406.1 GCA_016195395.1 Spirochaetia bacterium | reverse complement strand
GCAAGCTCCATGGACAACGTCTTCAAAAGGGCCGTAACACCGCTTCGCATAACGTTGGAAAGGAGGAGCATGGGAACCGGTTCTTTGACAGTGCTCGATGTTATCGCGAGAATGGATCCCCCTCCGCGCGCTTTCATGGCGGGGATAACGCACCGGATCATCCGGACAGCGCTCATCAGCGTGAGTTCAAAAGCCTTCTGCCACGCTGTGTCGTCAAAATCGGAGAAGAGGCCGGCGGGCGGTCCCCCCGCGTTTACAACAAGCATGTCCACACCGCCAAAGTCTTTCAGGGCCGCAAGAGACCATTCCTGAATACTTGCGGCATTTGACGCATCCAGCACGTAGCCGCGCACATCTGATCCCGTATTGCTCCGGAGGCGGTCGGCGGCGTTTTTGACGGCGTCCTCCGTCCTGCTTCCCAAAGCCACTCCGGCGCCGTCCTCTGCCAGAGCTTTGGCGATCCCGTATCCTAACCCTTTGCTGGCCGCGGCCACCATGGCCACTTTGCCCTTTAAACCCAGATCCATTGGAACTACCTCAGAAGGTTTGTGCTCTTGATTCTTTGTCAGGAATTACTTTTGGGACGGGGCTTGGCCGGGTTGCCGACAACAAATTTCTGCCCGGTCAGGCGTTCAATGTCCAGAACCCGGACCCGTTCCCGCATTTCTATGAGAATTCCCTGCGTGATCCCTTTCATGATGTTGCCGGTCACTTCCGTTTCCAGAATCTCAACGATGACGCGGCTGACTTCCTCTCCCAGCTTGTTCGCGATCGGGGACATAAATGGCACTTTGCTCAAGTCGCCCACAACGGATTTTGAATGGAGCGCTTCATTGACCACATCACGCAGCTTGGCTTCGTGATCCCCAAACGCTTTCTGCGCGAGCTTGTGATAATCAAGGCGGACCATCACTTCTTCTACACGGTCAAGCGACTGGAGAAATACCGCGTCCGCAATCGTATCCACGATAACGTCACGGAATCGAAACGTGATATCCCGCGTCAGGAGCCGGCTCACATCCTGTTCTGAGCTTCCCAGTTTATAGAAAGCAATCGCAAGTTTGGCCGCGCGCAGAAGGAGAAGGGGACGCACCATGAAAACAGGAACCATCCCCAGGATCTCATACCAATGAGTGAGAACGAACTGAAGTCTGTCTTTTTCGCGCCGCGCACGGGCAACGAAGTCGATCAACCAGAGAAAGAGAACGCCAAAGTCAAATGCGATGACGGCTCGTGACCATTCTGCGGCAATGAATTCCGCATAACTCTGGCGCGCGAACAACAGAACAACGTCCGCGGCGGCAAGAGTGAGCAGGAAATATTCGTAGGGTGTTCCCGGCAGGACGCGCAGCCAATAGCGGAGACTCTTCTTGGGAGCGTGCTTGAGAACTTTCGTTTTTGTAACAGGCTCGTCGGCAGACATACGCAGGCCGAAGTTGAAGCCGCTCTCTCCAGTGTCAGCTCAATAAAAGAGTTGCATAGCGGGCTCGCCGCCCGTGGGTTCATCGCATGATCCGCACCAGACTCCTGGACTATGCCCGTCGCCCGGTCACAATCGTGTTTTGGACAATGCCGGCTTTCGTTTGGTTTCTGGGCGTGGTCTGTGCCGGCGCACTCTGGGTGGGCGTTGTGTACTTGGTTTCCAGTTCCTCTTCTTGGAGTATCGGCGGCTGGCCCATGTTCGTCTGGGTTAGTGTGGCCGTCTTGTTTGTTCTGCTGATGTCGGTGCTCTTGAGAGCGCTCTTTCCCGGACGTCGTTCCTTTACGATCTTTGTGCTTGTGCTGGCGGCGCTCTCGTTTGCTGCCAACACTTCCGTTCTGGATCACATGGTCTTTGCGCCGGCCACATGGCGCACCGTGATTACACTGTGGCTCTGCTTTGGGGCTCTGGCGCTGAGCCTTTTTGCGGAGCGATTTCCCCGGGCCTCTGTCCTGTTGTCGCCCCTGCTCGTGATCGGCGCCTGTGTTTCCCTTGCGTACGCGGTCCTTTTGGCTCCTGTGATGCTCTTCTCCTGGCTCTTGGTTCTCTTTGGCGGACTGGGATTTCTGCCGTACAGCCCCCTCTTTGCGTCCGCTGCCTTTGGAATCGCCCTGTGGAAGATCATCGCTTTGAATCAAGGCCGGTTTCGAACGTTATCTGTAAGCTCGGCACTTGGAGCAGGGGTGGTTTTCTGTGCCTACCTGACGTGGTTTCACTTGGAGTGGAGGAATGGCGCGCGCATCTTATCGGAACCTCTGGATTCTGTGTCGGAACCGGCCGGGCCCGGCGGAGCACGCCTTGACGCAGATCTTCCCGAGTGGGCGCGCCGTGCAGCGCAGCTCCGTCGGAATCATGTGACAGAGCTGCTGCTCCAACCCGCGCAGAGGGATAACGCATTCTTTGAACAAGCCAGCCTCTTTGATCCGGTGGCTTACTTGGTGTCCGTTTATGCCGACTGGCTGCTGGGCGTCAAGACACGGGGATTGTTGTCAGAATCGGAATCGGCCCGGGCGCTCCGCCTCCTGTTTGGCAAAGGTCATTCCGACTTGGAGCGGCTGTGGCGCGGCCATTCCCTGATCACCACTGACGTAGATTCGCACGTCCAGCTTCATCCGGAACTCCGCGTGGCCTATGTGGAAATGACGGTCAGTGTTCTGAACGAAAACTCCGCCGGAGACCGGTCGTTTCTGGACAGAGGCCTCCGCGGTTCCAGCCTGTTTGCTCCTCCGGCCGAGGCCATCTACACGATCTCGCTGCCCCGCGGCAGTGTGTGCACCCGGCTGTCTCTCTGGATCGACGGAGAACTGCGCCCCGCACGGATGACGTTTCGCGAGAATGCGCGGCTGGCGTACCGCACCATTGTGGGAGCCGAAAGGCGCGATCAGTCGTACGTAGAGTGGTTGGAGGGAGACCGCCTGCGGGTGCGGGTGTTTCCGGTCAACGCTGAGCGTTATCGAACGTTCATTGTGGGGATCATTGTGCCGTTGGACGCGGCGTCCGGAGAGGAAACCGGCGCTGACGCAAAAGAGGGCGGCCGTCTGATATTTCGCGCTCCACGTCTGGAGGGCCCGGTGCTCGACTTCACCAAACACCGCGTGACCGCCGATGTCTTTTCGTCCTCGCCGGCCGTTGTGGAGGGGCAGGGCATCTCCATGTCACGCGCAGACAAAACAACGATGTCAGGGCGATGGACGGGAAAAACCGGCAATGATGCATGGAGCCTTGTGGTCCCCGCATCGCCTGTGCAGGGGCATGTATCCACTTCTATAGGAGCATATGACGTCCTTCCTCTCCAGAAGAAAGCAGTGCCCTACGCACCGGACGCTGTCCTCATCGCTCTGAACGACACTCTGCCCCGAGACACGTGGCGGGCTGTTGTGCGAGCGGTTCACACGTCGGGCTACCCGGTGTACCTTCTTTCCAACCAATGGTTTCATTCCCGGATAATGGATGAACTGCAGCGCTTTATAGATACATCTGACCTGCCGCCTTTCAACCTGTACCCTTTGCATTTTGCGCCCGATCATGGAATTCAAAGACCGGTTTGGATAACGTCTTCCGAGCCCCACTCCGTTTCGATCGGCGAACTGCGTGAGAGTCCGCGTTTCACGGAACTGCGCCGATTCGTTGAGAAACAAGGCCAACGGGCTCCCGTGGTGGTGTTGAACGGCCGCGAGTCCGAATATACGCAGAGCCTTGTGGACCTGGGTGTTGTGCGTGTGGTGGGCCGCAGCGCCGATGACCTGGCCCGCCTGCTGTCAAAGCAGATCATCTACGTTAGCGATGTTGACCCCGGCGAAATTGCCCTGCCGTCCGCCGGTATCCGGCTGCGGCCCAGGTCGGGCGCGGAAACGCGTCCAGGAGGCGACCTGGTTGTCCGTCTTGGCATTTCGAGGCGGATCGTAGATCAACTGGGAGCGCGATTCTTCTCACCGAACACGGATAACGCTGATCTGGTCCGGCTTGCGCGGGAAGGGATGGTTGTATCACCGGTGTCATCGCTCATTGTTTTGGAATCAGAAAAGGACTACCGCCGCTTTGGCATTGAAGACGGGTCTCTCTTGGGTCAATCGAAGCTGGAAGAGCCCGGCGCTTCTCCGGAACCGGGCCTCGCCCTGTTGGTTCTCTTGATTGTGGCGGGTTTGGCGGCGCGCCGGCTCCTGGTCCAAAGGCGCGTGCAGGCCGCATGAAAACGGGCGGTCTCTCACGAATAACGCTTCTCCTCTGGATTCCGGCTGTGATTCTGCCGGCCGCGCTCTTGATCAGTGTATTTCTGCACGAAGCCT
>JACPZR010000405.1 GCA_016195395.1 Spirochaetia bacterium | reverse complement strand
CTTGCAATCCGCTTAAGGGCTGGCAGAGCGATTCCAGCCCGACGCTTATCGAGAGTGCCCGCCACTCCCAAGGCGAAAGCGCACCAGAACCTAACTTGCTTCGAAGTGTCTTCTAGCTGTTGCGTTAAGAGTCGGATCGAACGGTTGCTGTGAAGGTAAGCAAGAGCCTCAGCAGCGCTGCTCCTCACGAATCGACTTTCTGCTTTGTCCGCGAGGGCCTTCTCTAAAGCCGGAATTGCCCTTCGACTACCCAAGAAACCCAAGGCATAAGCAGCTGCGGCCCGGTTCAGGGGACGATGCCCGTTCTTGAGTACCTTGATAAGCTCATTGACCAAGCGCACTTCTCGCCTCGACGCGTTCGATAACTTCTTGGCCGCTTCCCAAACATTGATTGCGGAGTTGCTGTCTAATTTCCGGAGCAAAGTTGTCCAGTCCTTCGTCCGATGTCGAGTTCTCATTCCTTTAGGTCCAGTCCCACTGTGATGGCTTTAATGAAAATCTGCATGAATCCCATCCTCATCACAATTTGTATTATAGGGGAAGGTAAATCAGGCTCGCAAAGGATTCAGCAAGATTGGAAGCCGTTCTGCGACGGCTCGCACAAAGCGGCCGGTTTTCAGGACCAGCAGGTCACCCGCGATCTACCCCCTCCCAAGCCCAAAGTCTGAGCCTGTTCCTATCTTGTGAGCCGCTGTTTTCCACAGGCCCGCTCCTTTCTACAGGTCCAGTGTTAAATCCTACTTCTATCGTTCTTAGGGACGCCCGCCTTTGTACAGCTAATCTATGTGGATAGAATAGGTTACGGTCGTAACCTGTAAGTCACAGCTTGGTCAAGAAATTGCCCCAATGATTCATAGTCCTAGTACTATGAAATGAGATTGGGGGCAGTTTGCTGGCAGCACATAGGCGCGAACACTATTTGCGATTCTCCCGCTGGGCGGCGGCTTTGTTGCTCAGTCTGGGCAGTCTCGCCGCTCTCTCTTTGTGGCTGCGTCGCTTGCCTTACGAATCCGACCCCGCCGTTTATAGCTACTTGGAAATTGTCGGCAGCGTTCTCGCGTTCACCTTTGCCGCCAACGCCCTGGTTCGCTTCCGCGGGAAAAGCGACCGTGTCGCTTTGCTTCTCGCGTTCGGTTTCGTCATCGCGGGCATTCTCGAGACCGTTTCTGGGCTGAGCTTTTACGCCAGCCTCACCCAGGGTGCCGCCGCACCGCATACTCTCCCCTTGGATTGGATGGTGGTGCGGACGTTCCTCGCGGCGCTCCTGCTGGTTGCCCTCTTCGTTGAGCACAGGCTGCAAAAGCCCCGCAATTCCACGCGCGAATTGCTGAGCATGTTGACTCTCGTGGTGGGGGTGATCTATCTCACCGGCCTTTTCTTTGCCTTTGCCAGCTATGTGGGCTTGCCGCTTCAGACCGTTCTCTCTCCGCGCGCCCTCGTGCCGCGGCCCTGGCACCTGCTTCCCGCGGCGCTCTTCTTGCTCGCCGCCATCGGCTTTTACCGCCGTCTGCCCGGAGCTTCCACCGAATTTGATCGCGCCATTTTTTTGACGGCGGGTCTGAACGCTCTCAGCCACTTCATGGCCAGCCAGACGGTGCAGCTTCTGGACGCGCCTTCCGCCGTGGCCCATGTCCTGCGCGTCTCCAGCTACGCCATTGTTCTTGGCGGCGCCCTGCTCGATAACGTGCGCCTGTTCGACCAGGTGCGCCACCTGGCCGCGAGCGATCCCCTCACCGGCCTCGCCAACTACCGCCGCTTCCTCGACGTCCTGAACACGGAGATGGAGCGCTCGAGCCGCACCCGGCGTCCCTTTGCTGTGCTGTTCCTCGATCTCGATGGTTTGAAAAAGATCAACGATACCTACGGCCACGTCGTGGGCAGCCGCGCCATCTGCCGCATGGCGGATGTCTTGCGCT
>JACPZR010000404.1 GCA_016195395.1 Spirochaetia bacterium | reverse complement strand
ATCTGTGGAACAGAACCTCGATACGCCGTACTACTTTTACAATGTCCCGGCGCCCTCACGCTTTCTCACGCCGGAAGCCCGCGACTGCCTCCTGTTGGTCACCGCGCGCTTTCAAGAAAATCTCAAGCGCCGCGTTCCAGACGCCCCGCTCGTGAAGCTGGCCGTGTCATCGGCCGTGCGCTCCGTGTCGTATCAGAAAGGGCTCCGGGAAAGAAATGCCAACGCGAGCTTCGCCTCCAGCCACAGTTTTGGAATCAGCTTTGACCTCTTCTACGACGACTTCTTTGTGGCGCTGCCGCTCCCAGCCGCAGCGAATGCCACGTCACAGAAGATTCTTGCGGACCTCCGCCCCCGCGTGGGATACTTGATGGGAGACGCCCTGGCCAGCCAGTTCCGAAGCGTGCTCCTCGAGACACTCTACCAGCTCCAGACGGAAGGGAAGTTGTACGCGATTTTGGAAAAGAACCAGCGCTGCTACCACGTCACCGTTGTGCACAAGTAACCGACCTGATCGCGTGAGTGGGTAACGCGGCGCTTCACTGAAGGCGGGGCGGCCCGCGACGGCGTCGCAGAAGAAGCGCGGCCAGCGTGATGACAGAAAGGACAAAAAAGAGCGGCATGTCGCCCCATCGCATATAAGGCGTGGGGCCTCCCCCATACAAAGGAACCGATGCTGCAGCATACCCCTGGGCACCCACTTCCAGTTCCGGACCAAGACGCTGCCCCCACGGGTCCCACACTCCGGAGACACCGCTCAGCGCCGACCTGACTAACGTTCTACCGGACTCAACAGCCCTCATTCTCGATGCCAAAGCATGCTGGTAGTTCTCCAGATAGTCGCCGAACCATGAATCGTTGACCAAGTTCACAATCAAATCAGGACTGGTCTCTGCTGCTCCAAACGAATCCCGTACAAGGCCGGGAAACAATCCTTCATAACAGATCAGAGGGGCAATGCGCACGGTCTCCGTCGGTCGCACGGATGCCGGCCATTCACTCAAAACACGACGCGCGTCACTCAGCACATTCAAGTCCGACTGGCGGAGCACAGGAAGCCGCTTCTCTGTCCGACCGGGGATCCAGCTTGTTTCGAGCAAACGGGGTGTGCTGCCGGGCTCGTACGCGCTTGCTTCCGGGAACAATCTGCGGAGCACAGGGGCCCATCGCTCTCCCGGAAGATATTCACCAAAGGGCACCAGATGACGTTTCTGATACGAGAGGCTTCTTTTACCGTAGCGGGTGAACGCTGTGGCAAGGTTCTGGAGCCTGCCATCCTCAAACGAAATCTCATTATACAAAACATCCGTCTCGCCCAGCCGCGCCAGATACGCGATCACGGCCAGATAGGTGGTGGAATAGAGCCCGTGGTTTTGGTTCTCATGACTCTCCAAAGTCCCCAGAAACGGGACACTTGACTCAGGGATCAAGAGCAGGTCAATGCTCCCGCCGGAGCGGAAAATGGCCTCCGCGGAGACATTGAACACGGCATTCAAGGCGTGTGCGGCGAACTGATCGTCGTTTTTGTATTTCTGAAGGGCGGGAGGCGTGCCGGGCTGAACCCAGGCAACGTTGAGAGTGCGCGGCGATGGTTCTGCATCCAAGAGTCGCCACGTCCCGTACGTGAAAGATAACGTTAGAAAAAGCAGCGGCCAGGCCAAACTATTCCGTCCCAACTTCCGTCGCCCAAGTACGCTCCAGAGAGCCCGCGCGCCCAAGCGGGCGTCGGCGATCTTTCTTGCCCTGACCCAAAGGTGAAGGACATCGTGCGCCGTGACGGAAGCGGCAAACGCAACAAAGGACAACCCGGCCACACCCCAAAGCCTGGCGGTCTGGCGCAGGAGATCGCTGCCGGCGATCATGTTTCCCCAGTACCACGGGAACAGCTGATACATGAGAAGGTCCCCGGAGGCGGCAAGGGCTGCAAAGACCCACACGCGGGACACCCT
>JACPZR010000403.1 GCA_016195395.1 Spirochaetia bacterium | reverse complement strand
GCGCACTATCGCTGACCTCAAAAACCACCCCAATCTGAGAAACTACCTGATTGCGTTCTTCTTCTATATAGATGCCGTTGAGACAATCATCGTGTTCGCGAGCGTCTACGCCACATCCACCCTGCATTTTTCGCTGACGGAGCTTGTGTACCTCTTTGCCGTGGTTCAAGTGACGGCCATGATGGGGGCGTTTGTTTTCGGCGCCATCGGGGAACGGATCGGACTTCTCCGTTCCCTCTACATAAATATCAGCTGCTGGATCCTCATCACCGGAGCTGTCTTTTTCACGAACGACAAGATGTCGTTCTTTGTGATTGCGGCAGCGGCCGGAACCTTCATGGGGGCCACGCAGAGCGTATCCAGGGCGTTGATGGCGCGGCTGATGCCGGTGGAAATGCGCGCGGAAATCTTTGGATTCTATGCCCTGATGGACAAGACGTCAACACTCGTAGGGCCGCTCACGTTTGGTCTGGTTTCCTGGCTCACCGGATCAGAGAAGTATGCTGTCCTTTCGATGGCGGCTTTGTTTGTACTGGGAATGGTTCTTCTCCTGCGCGTAAAAGTCGAACGAGAGGCCGCCGCGTAAGTCTTCCCAATTTGCCCAGTTGCAACTGATCAATACGCTTGTTACATTGTGGTGTGCGCATGGCAGATTTATTAACGGACATCGCCGGCTGCAGGGTCTGCGAAAAGGACCTCCCGCTGGGACCCAGGCCCGTTGTCCGCGCGTCGGCGTCGTCACGCGTTCTCATTGTGGGGCAAGCCCCGGGAAAAAAAGTCCACGCTTCCGGGATCCCTTGGAATGACCCCAGCGGCGACCGACTGCGCGCGTGGATGGGCGTTGATACATCAACGTTCTATGATAACACACTCTTTGCGCTCATCCCTATGGGCTTCTGCTATCCTGGAAAAGGCTCCGGAGGCGACCTTCCGCCGCGCCCGGAATGTGCCCCGCTCTGGCACAACAAACTTGCGGAGCTTATGCCAAACGTGGAGTTGACGCTGCTCGTGGGCCAATATGCCCAACAGTACTACTTGTCCACCCGCCGAAAACCCACGCTGACCCAAACGGTGCGGAGCTTTGAAGACTACCTGCCCCGGTTTATCCCGCTCGTCCATCCATCGCCCCGGAATCAACGCTGGCTGAAAAACAATCCGTGGTTTGAAGCGGAGATCGTGCCGCTGCTCCGCGGGCGTGTAGCCCGTATCCTTGAGCGCGCACGCTGAAACTTCTTTCTGTAAAGAATGCGCAGCAAATCTTGAAAGAAGAGATGTTACCGTGTTCGCAATGAGGAACGTATGAAAATGCAGCAAACAGAAATTGGTGACGTAGCGGTTCTGGATCTGGCCGGCGAAATCGATCTATTCAATGCCCCTGACTTGAGGGACAGACTGAACAAGCTGATCGCAGAGAAGAGAAGCCGGATCATCTTGAATATGGACAAGGTGTCTTACATCGACTCATCCGGGATCGGTGCGTTGATTTCAGGCATGACCGCACTGAAGAAAGTGGGGGGAGCGCTGAGATTGACAAGAGTAAGTGTTGCCGTTGGGCGCGTCTTTGACCTTATGCGCCTTAAAACTGTGCTCCCTGTATTCGCATCTGAGGACGACGCGATGAATTCCTTCGGCGCATAGACAACGGTCCCACACCCGATCTCCGGCAGTCTTCGCAGATCGCCGCTTTAATACAGGTTGTATTCCAAAAGACGACATTCGATGGCGCCGTTGAAGAAGATGTGTTTCCTGTCTGCGCGGAGGCCCACCTCTTTGGAAAGCGGTAAGGATCCTGTGAATACAAAGCCCTTCCAGCCCTTAAACTTCTGTTTGTAGAGGTCGCCAATTCTACGGTAGGTCTCTTTCAACAGGGCCTCGTCGCCCATGCGCTCTCCGTACGGCGGATTGCAGATCACAAGACCCGATGTGGCAGAAGCGCGCGGCGCGGCAAGGTCCAGCTCCCGTTTCTCAAAATGCACAAGTCCCTGAAGGCCCAACCGCTCCATCGTCTGCGAGGCGGTGTGGACGGCGCGCGGGTCTTCATCAAATCCAACAAACGGAAACTGCGAACGCTTGTCGCCCCGCGCCCGGTCGATGCCGTCGGCCGCTGCTTTCTCTGCATGCCTGCGGATCTTCTGCCACATCACGGGGTCATGCTTCCGCCAATTCATGAATCCAAAGTGCTTTCGATCAAGCCCAGGAGCAACATCGCATACCATCCGCACTGCCTCAATGGGCAGTGTTCCAGATCCGCACATGGGATCTACGAGCGTGCCGCCGGCTTCAAAGAGTTCGGGAAACTTAGCAGTCAAAAGGAGCGCCGCCGCCAGGTTTTCTTTCAGTGGGGCAGGCCCCATTTCTTCGCGGTATCCGCGTTCGTGTAAAGCGGATCCACTCAGATCCAGGCTGATGGTGGCGCGGTCCCTGAGCACGTACACGTTGACCCGGACATCAGGATACTTGGTATCAACACTCGGCCGCTCATCGTATTCGTCCATGAACTGGTCTACGATCGCATCTTTCGTCTTCAGCGCGCCAAAATGTGTATGAGTGATCCGCGATTGGGAAGCCCCAAAGTCCACCGCGAGCGTCTGATCCGCTTCCATGTGATCCGCCCAATTGATTCTGCGCACGCTGCTGTACAGCTGCTCGGGCGAAGATGCGGGCGCCTCACTGAGACGGAGAAGAACTCGGGAGGCTGTGCGAAGCCAGAGGCATGCCAAGTAACCTGCCTGGAGCGTGCCTGTGAACGACGCGCCGGCGCGGATGGCCTTGATGTCGTCAATCAAAGCCTCGGGGAAGCGACGGGAGAGCGCGGCCAGTTCGGCTTCCACAGAAGCCTCGATTCCCTTTGCAGCGGTGGCAAAGAACGTTAGTTTCGGGTCAGCCATGCTATTCCAGCACCGGTACCGCAGGAAAGCCGACTGTCAATGTGAAAATGCCCGGACGGAACATGACACGGGCGCCAAAAACTCAACACGCACCTCGCCGTCCGCTCGCACCAGGAAACTGCCCGACTGAAACAAAATCCGGACTACCGGGGGCCCGCCCGGCTGGGCGCTCAAATCCACAGGGACTCCCTCGCGGAGCGCCGTCTCATCGGCCGGCAAGGAACCTGCATACATGGCCGCGCCTGATTCCCGCGACAGCTGCACCCCTTCGGCGGAACGCCTAATCCTCCACACAGAGCCCGCCGCCGCAATCTTCAAAAGTTGTCCGGACGACAGAGGTTTTGCATCGCCCGTGGGAACGTTATATGAGCGGGACCATGTGCCGGCAAGCCCCGCCGCGTTCAAAGCACGGAGTCGAAATGCGGTCATCCCGGAAGGGACCTCAACCTGGACAGGGAATTGCTTCACATCATGCACCGGGCCCTCTGTGTCTGTTGCGGCGGGCAGCCATTGAATCTGAAACGATGCTGCGCCGGCTACCGGTCGTGCCTTGATTGTGATTTGACGCGCAAAGACCGATTCTGTCCAGCCAAAGCACAAAACCGTGGACAAGAGACACATGGCCGGAAAAAACCGGCTCCGAGAGGAGGCGCCTGTATGCTGACGCATAACGTTACTTGACCTCCACACTGTCATCCAGTGATGGCGCGTCCGGAAGCTTATACGGTTCAGACGGAGCCTGGCCCTTCTTCACCGTGGTGCCGTAGCCGGCGGAGAGCGAGACCGATTTCCCCTGCGCGGTCACTTGAACTACACCCTGATAGCAGGCCGTTAACGTGGTTTCTGACGCATCCACGGATGTCAGGAACTCCGTGCCCCGGACAGAAGCCACGGCTGTGGGAGTGGTCACGTCCATGCGAAACGGCCCGGTCTTCTTTGTGTCGATCGCGGTGCGCGCCGTGCCCGACTTCAAGAACCCGTGGAATCCCGCGCCGGTTCCGGCCGCCCTGTCCCCGATCACAAACAAGGTATTTTCTTCTATTGAGATCTCCACGCCGTCGCGGACCTTGAGTTTTACGGCTGACTTTTTGCCGGTGCGCACAGTATCTTCAGCGAAAAGTCCCAGCATCGGCTGCACAATCTTCCATGCAGGCTCGCCCTTCTTCTGGTATTCAACGGTTCCCCGCCACATCTGCACCAGAGCCATGGGTTTCTTTGCAAGCTTAGCGGGCACCACCAGTTTAAGTCCTGGCTTGATCATATTGGGGTCGCTGATCTGATTGTATTTTAGAAGTTCGCGCCAACGGCTGGGGTCGTCCAGATGCTCTTTGGCGATGATAGCCAGCGTGTCGCCTTTCTTGACGATGATTTCAGTGGTCCCACTCTCCGGGGACGGCTCCGAATGAAGTGCGCAGGCGGCTGGAGTCAGACAAAGCACGGCCGTCAGAACTAGATATAAAGCGGAGATGCGCGCGGAGTGCTCTTTTTGGCTCATGTCAAGGCTGGAAAGCCGCCTAATCACTGCGTCAAGCCTAAAAGCCGTGCCTGCACGAAACGCAAAAAAAGGTTGCAGGCGGGTCATGCACGAGCAGGATTTTCTCTCCTCTGGAAATGGCACTGTGAACGCGTATCTGCTATTACTCACCGCGGCGGGACTCCTGTCGGCCTCGTTTGTGGCGCGCTCCGTAATCAACATCCGGTATAAAGGATTCTGGGCGTTTGCTCTGGTGCACGTAGGAATGAGTTGGTGGACCATCTGCTACCTGGGCGAGCAGCTGGCCCCGCCGGAATCTCGGATGCTCTGGTTTCAGCTGAAGTTTGCCGGGATTGGGCTTATCGCACCCAGCTGGATGATCTATATTTCATACCACGTGGGGCGACCTCTGGCCCCGTGGGCCATGGCGCTCTGCTATTGGGAGGCCTTGGTTCTGGTACCGGTCATCTTCACGAATCCCACTCACAGACTTCTATATAAAGAGGTTTATTGGAGCGGCGAGATGGCCGCCACCAATGGCCCACTGGCCCTGGTCCACATACTCTGGAATTACGGCCTCTTGATCACAGCCGCGGCCATGCTTGTGCGCGGCATGATCGCGCACAAGAGCCACCGACGCCAGCTCCTATCCCTGTTTCTTGCCGGACTCTTCCCCTGGGTCGGAAGCATTGCGAATGAATTCCTGAAAGCGGACCCTTCGCTGCGTGCGTACATTCCGCTCAATCCCACACTGCCGGGCTTTGTGCTCAGCAGCCTGGCCACCGGCTGGGCCATCTTCAGATGGCGGATTCTCAATCCACGCTCCATCGCACGTGAACACCTGTTTGATACCATGGCGGACGCTCTTGTGATCCTCGACGACCGCGACATTGTAGCCGATGTCAACAGAGCCGCGGCGGACGTTATACGATCCGGGTCGCGCCGCCTTGTGGGTGTTCCCGCACACAAAGTCTTTGCACGCTGGCCCAATCTGATCCGGCGGTTCGGCGATCTGAAGTCGGCTCATGCGGAGATATGGATGGAGACTAACGCCGGGCCGCGATGCTACGATTTCCATATCCATCCCCTGACAGGGAGCGGCGGCGAACACATCGGCCGTCTCTTGGCCGGGCGGGATATTACAGAACGTAAAGAGCTTGAGGACAAGCTGCGCTTTCTCGGGAATCACGACTCGCTTACCGGCCTGTACAACCGGGCTTTCATTGAGGAAGAGTCGGAACGGATCAGAAAGGGCCGGAGCTTTCCAGTGTCTGTCATGGTCTTTGACGTTGACTCCCTAAAAGAGCTGAACGACACACAAGGGCACCACGCAGGAGACGAGCTGATCCGGAGCATGGCCTCCTTTCTTCTCTCATGCTTCCGCGGGGACGACCTGGTTGCACGCATGGGCGGAGACGAATTCTGGGTCATCCTGCCCAAGTCCGACCGCGAAACGTTGAACGCCATCGAGAAGCGGATCGACGAAGAAATCGTGCGGTTCAACGAGGGCCGCGCACACCCCCTTTCGTTCTCTCACGGTTCTGCCATCATTGAGAGCGCTGATGCTTGGACCGATGGAATCCGCGCCGCGGATCTTCAGATGTACGCCATCAAGAAGGGACGCAAGGGCGCCGCACGGGCCTGACCCGCCGCGTCAGGAACTTCCCCTGAGTTGGCGCAAGGGGGCGGCGGCCGTCAGGAATCTTTGCGCTTGAACGACTGCCACTCGCGACTGGTTATGAGGCGCGCACCGCGGGAAAACGTCACATACGACCAGGCCCACTGGATCAGCACAATCATCCGGTTCCGAAATCCAATCAAATAGAAGATGTGCACCAAAAGCCAGGTAAACCAACCGAAGAGCCCGGAAAACTTGAGTCTGCCCGTTTCCACCACGCCCACAGAACGCCCTACGGTCGCCATGATCCCTTTGTCAACATAGCGGAACGGACGGCGCGGACGGCCCTTCACTTCGTCAAGGATCAGCTTTGCCGCATAACGTCCTTGCTGCATGGCTACGGGGGCAAGTCCCGGGAGCGGGCGGTCCAAGCCGCCTTTTGAAAAATTCGCCTGATCACCCAGGACAAGGACTTCCGGGTGCCCCGGGATGCTGCAGTCTGTATCCACAGCGATGCGCCCCGCGCGGTCCATCTCCACGCCCAGGGACTTGTTCAATTCCGACGGCTGCACGCCGGCCGCCCAGAGGACCGTCCGCGCGGCAATCGATTCCTTTCCAATGCTGATTCCGTCGGCGCGGATATCGGTTACGATGCTCGATGTCCAAATGGTCACGCCCAGTTTCTCAAGCGCGCGCGCCGCCTTTTCCGACGTTGAAACAGAGAAGGTGGGGAGCACACGGGGACCGCCCTCGATCAAGATGACTCTCGCGCGCCCCGGATCAATGTTTCTGAAGTCATTGTTCAGCGTATAACGTGAAATCTCGCCAAGAGCGCCGGCCAGCTCAACTCCGGTGGGCCCGGCTCCGATCACGAGGAATGTCAGAAGTTCGCGCTGTTTCTCGGGATTTCTCTCCCGCTCCGCGAGCTCAAACGCGGTGAGCACACGCCGCCGTATCTCCGTGGCCTCTTCCAGTGATTTCAATCCCGGCGCAAACGGCTCCCATTCGTTGTGTCCAAAATAGCTGTGCCCGGCACCGCAGGCAAGAATCAGGTAGTCGTACGGAACAGCGCCAAAATCCGTCACAACGTTTTTTCCGGCAAAATCCACGCCCTGTGCCTGGCCCAAGAGGACATCCACGTTGTCGTAACGGGACATGATGGACCGGATGGGCACTGCGATATCAGCGGGAGAGAGGGCGGCCATGGCCACCTGATATAAGAGGGGCTGGAACAAGTGGTGGTTGCGTTTATCGAGAATCGTAACGCGGATTCCCTTCTTGTTTGCCAAGGCTTTGGCCGCGTTGATTCCCGCAAAGCCGCCGCCCACAATCACCACACGCTTTTCAACCGACAAGGCCGCACCGCTCATGACGAAACCTCTCCACTAAAGTCTTCTGCCTTGGACCGACAATAGGCAATCACGCTTGGAATCCGCTCCTCCTGTATCCCGCGCCAGTAGACATTCCAATGGCCCGCTTTCTGCATCCCGTCGCAGATGCGGGAATACCAGCGCCCAATGGGATTGCCGGCGCGTGAACGCCAGAACACAGAAGGATGGCTCGAGATAACGTCTTCCCACAATTCCTGCGCGATTCCGGATCCACGGGCGTCCGTTCCAACGGCAAATTTGGACAAATACAATCCCGCGGGATGCTCCTCTAAAAGAACGGCGCCCCTGTAGTCCGCGTCCATATGGAAAAACACTACCCTGTCAAGAAATGCCGGGTCTTTGAGGGGTCGTCCAAAGCTCTCCTGGAGCAGAGTAAGCATCCGCGGCCTGTCCACATTTTCCGTCCCGTGCGATCGGAGAATCTTTGAACCTTCACGTATCACGGTGCCCGCGCCTTTCACGGTAAAGATCTCTTTCAGGAGATTCATGGGCGACGTGATCGAAACGTGTGCGCCGCTGGAAGACGATGCGATGCCGGCGGCAAGGAGCGCAGCCGCCGTGTCGTCCGCGGAGACGTGCAGCGGGTTTCGCAGGTTGTAATATCCGAGTGCTGCGTCATCGGCGGCCAGACGCAGAGCGCCCCGCACACGGATCAGATGGATCCGGCGCGAAATATG
>JACPZR010000402.1 GCA_016195395.1 Spirochaetia bacterium | reverse complement strand
CCCCAAACAAGATCTTTCGGGAGGTGCGGTCCCTGCCGCAGCCGGAACTGCCGAGACCGCGTCGGAAAAAGCAAAGCCTGCTGCCAAGAACAAGCCAACCGCAAAGAAACCTGGGACAAAGAAGTCTGCCAAAGCGGCGCAGCCGTCGCATAAGAAGAAAGCAGCGCCCCCGCGCAAACCCAAACACAGCAAGGCAAAAGGCAGGGGCCGATGACCGGAGAGCCCCTCTCGCTGAAGTCGGCGCAGGAGCAGGTGGATCAGTGGATCCGGTCCACGCGGACCGGGTACTTCGATGAAATGACAAACCTTGCACGGCTCGCGGAAGAAGTGGGCGAACTTGCGCGGATCTATTGTCGGACCCGCGGCGGGCTCACGCCCAAGGCGGGCGAGGACGTATCACATGCCGCGCTTGCGGGCGAAATGGGTGACACCCTCTTTGTTCTCCTCTGTCTCGCCAATCAGGCGGGAATCAGCATGGACGACGCGTTCCGCGGTGTGCTCGACAAGATCCACAGCCGCGATGCGGACCGGCACAAATAGTCACGAGTCAGTACAAAAATTATCTTCCCCGATATCCGCGCCCTTGTCGAAGTGGACATGCTTATGAAAGCGCACGTCCGTACCATCCCTCTGATCTTTGCTTTGGTGTTTTTGGCCTATACGGCCCCCGCCTGCGTGAGCGCCACAGCGGGGATCACAACATCGAACATCCCATTGGAGGGCAGGAAGTACACCGTCCTTGGGTCAGCGGAGACTTCTGTGAGCTGGACCAGCTTTGAGTTCATCGGCCTGATCGGTATTCCGCTGCGTCGTCCTCCAGTGGACGAAGCCATGCAGGAACTGTTGAAGAGCAAAGGTGGCGATGCGCTGATTAACATCCGCTATTCCACAGACAACATCATCGTATTCTTCTTTTTTAACATACACCGGTTCCACATCAAAGCGGACGTCGTAAAGATCGATAAGTGAGGTGAAGCGCGTGAACCTTCCCCACATACGTCCCTTTCTTCCTGCATGGCTCGTGGCTCTTCTCTTCCTCTGCACGGCCTGTTTTCCCGGGGGGATTCTCGACAAGGGTGGAAGCACCGGGGTCGTTGGCATCATCCCTGCAGCATCTAATCTCAAAGGGGCCCCGTTTAAGATTGTCTGCTTTGACAAAGAAGAAGCCCTCCGACGTGAGCAGGAAAGAGAGCGCGCGGCAAAAGCCGGGGAAAAGGCGTCCGGCACAGTGCAAGCTCCGCCCGTGAAGTACGTGGACGCGGACAAATATAAAGGTGGCTGCGAGGAGGAAGGCGAAAGCTCTCAGTTTGTCCTCTTTGGAATGTGGCCGGTTACGGGAAAACTGAATCCTGAATATGCCATGAGCATGGCCGTGCAGCGCTTGGAAGGCGATACTATGATCAACATCCGCACATGGCATGAAGCGCACTTCTATTCAATCATTGGCCGCGCTGTGGTCTTCAAAGCCAGGGGCGACGTGATCAAATTCCTGTCCGTGGAAGAACAGCAGGAACGGGAAAAAGGGAAGAAGAAAACCGGGCGGGGTAACGTTCCTTGATGTCCACCGCGGCGGCCAAGCCCGCTCTTCAATGTCCTGCGCGGCTTTTCGTGTTCGCTGCTTTTCTGTCCGCCCTTTTACTGATGCCATCCTGCATCCCCAAAGATGACCACGCAGATCCCGGAGACGCTTACAGCGAAATCTACACTGCCATCGATTACAAATACCGCTCCTGCGGACAGAAGCCCGCGTTCCCGATTGTTCTTCCGGCAAAGCCCACAAAATACGGCACACACCTCTGCGCGTTATCCATCATCCGGACCACCTGCCCTTTCACGGACTACCCGCTTTTCTGCCTCGAGATCTACGTTGACCTTCCGGGGATTGGACCATAATAATGAGACGATTTTGTCCGCGTTCCCTCTCCCGCGCTCTGCTCGCAGCGCTCTTTCTTGCAGCGGCGGCTCTGAGTGCTGCCGAGTTCACAGTGCGCGTGAAAGTCTATGATCAGAGCGCCGGCAAAGCGATTGCCGACGCCACCGTTGTTGTGCTCGAAACCAAACAGAAATACTTCACGGATGCATCGGGCTTCGCCGTAGTCACGGTGCCCGCGGCCGGGTTTTACACGTTTCGCGCGATCCTGTCAGACGGACGGCTGGTCCAGCCGCGCCTTGAGATCAAGTACACCGGCCAGGAGTTGACGATCTTTACCGGCAAGGATGGCGGAGGCGGCCCGGACAAAGGACCCACCGGGGAGCAGGTGGTGACCGACCGCGGGATTGTGGTCTCCGGCGAAGTGAAACGGATTCCTGGAACCTTTGGGGAGGCGCTGCGGGGATTGGAATCGCTCCCGGGTGTCAACGCGCCCTCCTTTGGCAGCGGTGAAATCGTGGTCCGGGGCGCCAACCAGAACGCCAATACGTATCTGGTGGACGATCTTCCGATCGGATATGCGTTCCATATCTTTCCTTTGGACTCTGTCCTTCACAATGACATCATCAAATCGATGGATCTCTACACGGGCGCCTATCCCGCCAACTATGGCAATGCGACGGGCGGCGTGATCTCTATCGAGACCATTGACAAGGTGGAAAAATTCGGCGGGCATGCATCCTTCAGCTTGTTCTCCACAAAGGCCCTCTTCAAGGGTCCTCTTCTAGGCGACAATACCGGCTACTGGATCGGGTCAGGCCGCTACGCATATCTGGATCAAACAGGCCGCTACGCATATCTGGATCAAACACTGAAGCCTTACATCCCGGACGGAATCCGCCCGCCGCAGTACTGGGACAGCCAGTTCAAGATGGAGTTCCGGCCCACCAAAACACATACGCTCTACGTTTACGCGCTGGCCGCAAAGGATTCGTTCGGCGCAAAAGTCAAGAACTCCCCTGCGTGGGACCCCACAACGGACATTGATCCCATTTTCATCGGCGCCCACGTGGCCCTTGATCAGGCATTTCACACGGAAGCGGTCCGCGATATCTGGCAGCCAACGTCCACGATTCAGAACCGGCTGACGTTATACAATCACAGCAACATTTTCTACGTCGATGGAAGTATTGGAACCCTGTCCGCAAAGGAAAGAATCGAAAACGGATGGGTGGCGCTCAAGGACGAAACCAGCTGGGAGGCGGTGAAAAACCATGTGACGTTTGATGCCGGAGTGGAAGGGCGTGTGTTCTTCAACCGCATCAATGGGAACACACCGCGCATCCTGGACCCAAATAATCCCAGCCCCAACTTTTATGACACCAACAACCCCGCTTTTGTCACCGTGCCGGTTCATGACTCGGAGCGCACATCCTACAACAACGCCTATGCGATGGCCACCATCAAGGGCATGGGGTTCAATTTCAAGCCGGGCGTGCGCCTCGATTATTTTGGACTCACCAAGCAGCAGGTAGTGGACCCAAGGGGCACGCTTTCATACGAAACAGAACAGAAAACCATGGTCACAGCGGGGGCCGGCATTTATCACAGGGTGCCGCTGCCCAACGAGTACTCGGCGTCATCAGGGAACCCCGACTTGAAGATGGAGCGGGCCGAACACTACGCGCTGGGCCTCCAGCAGATCTTCAAGCGCTGGACGTTCAAGGCTGAAGTCTACAAGCATTATTACACGGACATCGTTGTGGCAGACCCATATGCGGTGACTCCAATACGAAAAAACACGAACCCTTATCAGCAGTACTCGCAGCCGTATCTCTTTAATGACAGGCTCGGTTTTACCAACGATGGGACCGGCTACTCTGACGGTTACGAGATATACATTAAAAACAGCAAACCGGAAGCCGAACCGGGCTGGTACGGCTGGATTTCTTACACGTGGTCCCGCTCCTTCCGCAACAATCACCAGCATGTAGTGACGGACGCGGAAAAGACAACGCTCTACAGCGCGGATGAACGCCGCATCATCAATCAGTACGACAACACGAAGGACTACTATGCGGACTTTGACCGCACGCAGATCATCAACGTTATTTTCGGCTACAAGTTTAACAGGGACTGGCAGCTGGGCGCGCGGTGGAAGTATATGACGTCGGCTCCGTTCACCCCCATCATCAATGATGACGGGGCGCCTCAGTCCAATGGTGGTCGTCCCATTTTTAATCCTGTTTACTCGGCGCAGACAAATTCAGGACGGCTCAAGCCCTACCACCGCCTGGACATCCGCGTGGACAGATTCTTCAACTACGAGTGGGGCTTTGGCAACGTATTCGTGGAAATCATTAACGCATACATCCGCGACAACCCCACGGGCCAGGACTGGAGCCGGTCAGAACCGGTATCGCGGACCAACCCGTCGATCCAGTATGATTTTGGCTCGTTGAACATTCCCGCCGGCCCAAACCGTGTTGTGAAGTCGCCCCTGTTTAACGTTGGGGTCGAGGTGCAGTTCTAATGAAGACACTTCCAACCGCCATTCTCCTTCTGATCTTGCTTGGCCCCCTTGTGTCCTGCGATTCCGCGGCTCACAATGAAGACAAAGAAAAGAGCCAGACGATGATCCTTGCCGTCACGCGCGCCACCGACGTCCGCGGTTACTGCGTCCTGTCTGAGTCGGCTTCATACGCCTGCGGCAACACAGCCGGCCTATATGCAAGCACCGCCGTCTACGCGACTTCGGCCGTCCAGCCCACCTACAGCGTAACCGTCCCGGCGCCGCAGGGGATCAATGAAATCTGCTCCGTTCTTCCCAATGCAGCCGTGTTTGCAAAGTACTCAGATGGCGCCAAGATTTGCCAATTCCAGTGCGGGCAGGCCTATTGGGAGCAGAAGAAAGCCGCCGGGCTCTGTACAGGAGCGTCCTACGTAAGCCTCGTGAACGGGTTCATCGTTTCGTGACCGGCACCACGGTCTACCCGTAGTCCGGGCGCGGGCCATAACTACGCAGGGCGGCGCAAGGAAAAACGTGTATCCCGGCCTGCCCCGCGCATTTCTGTCATGGACGCTCTTGGCGTTATTCCCAACGAATATTTTCGAGGGCTTTTTGCGCTTCCCGCTTGGTGTAGGTGGGGAAGTTCGATTGGATTACGCGCATCAGCGGAACAAATCCTTTCTTGTCCCGCAGGTTCAGGAGGCCCTGAACGATGGCTGTGACAACGTTGACGTTGTTTGCCTGGGCTCCGCGTTCCACTTCCGCCACAAGAGCGACAATCAGCTGATCCGTGGCCTGCGGCCCGTACCGGCTGAATTGCGCCAACGTGCGCGCGGCGGACAAACGCACTTCTTCGTGCTCCCCGGAGTTGGCCAGAACCTTGCCCAGCGGCTCCAGGAGTTTGTCGCTCCCGTCAATATTGACAAAATGAATGAGGGCTTGGCAGGCCGCTTCACGAAGCACATGGTGCTGGTTCACGTTCTGCTTTGCCATGGCCCCAAGGATGGGATTGTAGAGCGATGACGCCTGCACATCCTTGCGCGTGGGTAGTTCCAGGCGCCGTACGGCCTCCACCTTGTCTTCGATCCGGACAACCGGATCTGACAGCATTTCTGCGAGCTTATCAACGCCTGACAGACCCACACGCCCCACGGCATGCGCGGTTGTGTCTTCCTGGGCATAGGCTGCGCCAAAGGACAGGAGCAGTCCGCCAATTAAGAGAATGTGGACGGAGGTACGCACTTATTTTACCCTCTTCTCGATGACTTCGTTCAGGAGATCGACAAGATCCTGAAATTGGTCCCCTTTCCGGACCCTGATTGGCCGGGCCTTGCCGCCGGCTGCGAGCTCCTCCAGCACATTCTTGATGTTATGGATGGGACCCGCCATACTGTGAGAATAGAACAGACTGAATACTACGATCAACACCAGGTTGACAGCGCTGATGAACACAATCGCCGGCGCATAGAGTTCAAACGCATTGAAGTACTTCTTGGGAATGGGAAGATCCAGCGTAGTCCCCTCAGGGGTTCTGCAACTGATGACTTTGTGAGCGTCAGTGCCGATTACAACGCCAAAGTTCCCCGGAACAATTTGATAGGCATTCTCCCGGAGCAGGAGAACTGTCCCGAGGGTGAATAACGCAACCAAGATGATCACCAGGCTGAATCTGACGATGAACTGATTTTGAAACTGCTTATCTATGTAATAACGCCACCGAGTGCTGTGCTTGGGTTCTTGTTCTTCCACCTGGGCCTCCAGTTCTGCCCGTTTTGCGGCGTTTGTACCCCTGGTGTCAATCCCGTTTTTGCCCTACGCGCCACACGGCCCGCTTTGCAGACGGATTCCGGCGGCGCCCAGAGAGAGGAACGCTTGCTCAGTAGTAGACGGAAACAATCTGAGTTTTCCCGTCGCCTCCAAGGGGCAGCGCCCATTTTTCTTTCCCATCTGCGTCAATCTGACGGATTTTCTGGTCGGTCCCAACGTAGAGGAAGTCCTTGTCACTCAGAGCGCTGAAAGCAGCCCGGGAGAGAAGTCCCACAGGCAGCGCTACTTCTTTCTCCACCTTGCCGGCGCTGGATATGAAGCGGAGCCACTTTTGTCCCACGACCACAATCCTGCCTTCAGGGGTGGTCAGCAGAGCAACGCCTCCGGCCATAGGAATTCCTCTAATTTCGGCTTTCTTCTCGTCAAGAACGGCCAGATGCCGCTCCGCGAACAGAAGATACAGTTTGTCGTCCTTGCGCAGAATTTCCGGGAAGCCGAGCGCGCCCGCGCCGGGCACAATCACCTGCACATCCACTTCGACCTTGTCAGAAAGGCGGTGCAAAAGCATGTCGCCCTTAGACGAATCAAAGCGGTAAAAAAAGCCGTCGGAATAGGCGTACGACGTTTTGTCCGTGCCGCGCTGCGTTCCCGTTACCCGGCCCGCGCCGTCGTAAACGGACAAGCTGCCACCCGAGACCACCCCGAGTCGTCCATACGACCCAATGAGCCTCCGCGCATTCTTATCCACGGCAAAGCCGCCCAGCTGCATGCCGGAGCCCGCATCATACGTATCGACGCGGCCGGGCGTGAGCACATAGACCACCTGATCCACGAGAAGCGCAGACGCGGGAGCTGGAAGTTCCACACGGTATTTCGATTTCTTGGTACGGGAGTCCACGGCCACAAGCGTGGAACCGGTGACAGTGATGAGACTTGCGTTTACAACAGCAGGAGTGACCTGGCTCACCAGATTCCCCTGGTACGGCACTGCAATCCGCATATCCGGAGAGAGCGACGCAAGGCGCTTGCGCGACTCGTCGGCCTCCTCCGCATTGGGGAAGCGGATGAGAATTTCCTGATAGGTGTCGCGGAGTTTGCGCAGGTCGGCGGGGTCTTTGCCCGTTTCGTACCGCTTCTCGAGAACATGCGCAAGCGCCATGGGGCAACGAGAACCCGACTCCAGCTTCATGCAGGCATGTATTTCGTCCTCGGCTTTGTCCAGTTTGCCGCGCGTATAGTAGATGAACGACAAATGATAGTGAGTATCCGGAAACGCCGGGTACTTCTTGATGAGGTCCGCAAAAATCGTTTCCGCCTGATCCAGAAGGTTGTCGTTATAGAGAATCATCCCCACGTTGTATCGCGCAAGCGGTGATTCCTCATCGATCCGTGAGGCTTCTTCAAATTCCTGGCGGGCTTTGTCGCGGTCACCTTTGCGGTAGTGCGCCACGCCGCGCGCAATGCGCGTGGGATAGAAATCCGGCCTGTAGATGAGCGACCGGTTGAAATACTCCAGCGCCTCGCCATAGTTGGACTTCAGCAGTCGAATCACGCCCAGTTTATACAGAGAGAAGAACGCATCTTCATGCTGTGCGACGATTTCTTTGAAGCCTTGATCTGCTTTCTCAAGTTCGCCTTTTTTCAGGAGGTAGCTGTTGATGGCCTCTGATACTTCTACGTCACCCGTGCGGGATTGGCCGGCGCGCAACAGTGAGATTCCCTTTTCTTCATCGCCCAGAGCGATTTTACACTCCGCCATGCGGACGAGTACAAGGGGTCGCTTCCACTTTTCGTAGACCTTCTCATACAGAGGAAGGGCCTGATCAAACCGGCCGTAGGTGTAAGCATCCTCTGCCTTCTTCAAGACCGCCACAAGGTCGCTTTGCTCCAGGTTTTCTTTGATCGTCTTCTGGGCTTCTTCAAGACCTGCCAGGTCCGGGCTCACCTTCTCCGCTTTGTCCAGAAGCGCTTTGGCCTCTTTGAATTTTGCCTTGCCGTTCTCAACAAGGGCCATCTTCAGATAGACCGCGGCCAGCCGGCGCTTGACCTGATCATTGTCGGGATTTGTTTTCAATAGACCGACGTAGTGCGCCTCTGCCTGCGGCAGGTTCCCCGCGTCTTCTTTGAGTTTTCCCACAGCAAGACCGGCGGCCACTTCGTTGCCGGAAAGCTTCGAAAGCTTGGCCAAAGCCTGCGCCTCATCTTTCTTTCTGTTGGTGGCGCCGTACACGCGGACCAGGCCCTGAAGGGCCGCAGCGTTGGACGGATCAATCTCTAAAGCCTTCTTGTAGCTCTTTTCAGAGGCGTCAAAATTCCGGCGCGCAAATTCAGCGCGGGCCAGCGCGTTATGCACCACGGCCGTTTTAGAACCGATTTCGAGCGCCTTCTTGTACTCGGCGTACGCTTGGTCGATCCGGTTGGCGGTAAAATGACGGTCTCCGCGTTCCAGGATTTCAAGGATTTGAATCAGCTCCAGACCCTTTTTGGCATCAGCGTTCTTTGGGTCTTTCTCCACCAGGGCTTGGAATTCCCGGCGCGCATCGATAAACCGCTTATCGTCCATGAACGCGAAGGCCAGGTTCATCCGGGCCGCCGAATAGTCGGGCTGGAGGCGAACCGCATGATTGAAAGAGTCGATGGCTTTACGGAGCTCTTCGCGGTCACGGAGCACCATGCCCAGCTTGTTGTGAAGCTCGGCGTTCTCAGGGGCGCGTTTGATGCCGTCACGGTAGACTTGGACTGCGTCGGGGTATTTCTTCAGTTTGTGATAGGCGGATCCCAGAAGGGAATAGCCCTCCGCATTATCCGGCGCCATCTGAATGGATTTCTTAAGCGGATCGAGCGCATCTTCGTACTTCTGCATGGCCAGAAGCACGGTTCCCTTCATTAATAAGGGCGTGGGCGACATGGGGTCCGCCAGACGAGCCTCGTCGATCTCCTTTAGGGCATCGTCGTACTTGCCGGCTGCGTAGGCTTTGCTGGCCAGATCCAGTTTCTTTGCGAGCTTGGAGGCCCCGGATCCCGAACGGGCATCCTTCAAGGACGGGTTGATTTGGACCGCTTTGGCGAACCAGTCGTCCGCTTCATCGTACTTCTTACGTTCCAGGGCAAGATCCCCCAGCTGGAGGCAGACCTGATCGCGGTAGCGGAATCCATCCACATCCGCTTTCTTGAGCATCTCTTCCGCTTTGGTCAGATCCTTCTTCAGCTTGTACGTGGTGCCCGCTTTGTATGCGTACACAGGCTCACGCGGATTGGCGGCCATGAGATTCAGATAGCGCTGGAGCGCCTTGTCGAGATCCCCGGCGGACGTGTAAAGAACGGCAAGAGTCAGGAGGAGCTGCTCATCCTGGGGTCGGATACTCTCGGCGCGGAGCAAAGCCTGCATGGCCTCATCGCGTCGGCCCAGTTCAGAGAGGATCACGCCGCGCAGATAGTGGCCGCCGAAACTCTCATGGGTTGACAGAGAATTGTTTACAAGGCTGAGTGC
>JACPZR010000409.1 GCA_016195395.1 Spirochaetia bacterium | reverse complement strand
CCGGCATATAACGCTCTTCCGACAAGGGATCGGGCTCGGTGAATACGGTGTCTGATTCTTCCTGCGGGTCCGGCAGGATCTGGCGTAAAATCGGGCAACGGGGGTCTCCCGCATCGGCAAGGCGCGCGTAGTACGGGGTGACGGCAAACTGAAAGTCGCTTTCACGTGCCGACTGGTCCAAGGCCGCCGCGTTGACGCGACCTTGGAGGCCGGGCACCCAATGGAAGAGCTCTTTTGCGGAGGAAATCCGGTTCTGCATCTGCCAGCGCCAGTCGCTCCACTCCTGTGAAAGGGGAGCGCTTCCGTTTTCTTCCATTAGAACAAGTGTTTGACGGCTCATACCCTTTTCCAAATCTCACCCCATGGTCGACGCGATAGAAATCAAGAAGGGCATGGTCCTGAAGCTGGACAATGAACTGTATACCGTTACGTATTCGCAGTTCGTCAACCCGGGCAAGGGAAGCGCCTTTGTCCGCACCAAACTCAAGAGTGTCAAGCGCGGAACGTCGATCGAGCGCACCTTCAAGTCCTCTGAAAAAGCGGAAGAAGTGGACCTCGAGAAGAAATACACCACATTCCTCTACGCAGAGGGCGATCAGATGGTGTTCATGGACAAGGACGACTACGAGCAGCACAGCGTCCCCAAAGAGATGGTGGAAGAGCTGATTCCGTTCATGAAAGCGGAAATGGAATTTGAACTTACTTTCTATGATGACAAACCCATCGGTGTCATCCCCCCCAACTTTGTAGAACTGGAAGTGACCTACGCAGAAGACGGAATCAAAGGCGATACGGTCGGCAACTCCAAGAAGAAAGTGACCGTAGAAACCGGCGGCGAAGTGCCCGTTCCCCTCTATGTGAAGCAGGGGGACAAGATCAAGGTCGACCTGCGGGACATCTCGTTTGTAGAGCGGGTCAATAAATAAGCGGCCAGCCAAGCCCTTACAGAATGAGACTGATTTTCAATTCATATAATTCCGATCGGAATAGTAAAATTTGGTAGACTAGCTTCTGGCTCCCGCGCTTCTTGTCATGAGTGGCTCCTGCCGGGGTCTTCTTACGCGGAAGCCCGGCCACCAAGGAGCAAGCGGAGGAACTATGAGCGACTTAAAACAGGAAACAATCGCCCTTCACGGCGGCCAAGTTGTGGATCCCACAACGAACTCACGGGCGGTACCCATCTATCAGACCACTTCGTATCAGTTCAACGATACGGAACATGCCGCGCGCCTTTTCGGCCTCCAGGAGTTTGGGAACATCTACACGCGCTTGATGAACCCCACCACAGACGTACTGGAAAAACGCCTCGCCATGCTGGAAGGCGGAGTTGCTGCTGTTGCCACCGCCTCCGGGCAGTCTGCGGAAACGCTCGCGATCCTGAACCTTGCGGAGGCCGGCGACGAGATCATTTCTTCCGCAAGCCTCTACGGCGGCACGTACAATCTCTTTCACTACACGCTTCCTAAAATGGGAATCAACGTGAAATTCGTGGACCCGTCCAACCCGGAAAATTTCAAAAAAGCGATCACGTCGAAAACGCGCGCCATCTTCGCGGAAACGTTAGGCAATCCCAAGCTGGACACGTTGGACTTTGACGCGGTGAGTGCGATTGCGCACGCGGAAGGCATTCCGGTCATGATCGACAACACGCTGGCCTCGCCGTATTTGGTGAAGCCGTTCGATCACGGCGCAGACATCATCATTCACTCGACCACGAAGTTCCTGGGTGGACACGGAACGTCCATCGGCGGCATCATCATCGACTCTGGAAAATTTGCATGGAACCAGGGACGACACAAGATGTTCACGGAACCGGACGGAAGCTACCACGGCCTCAAGTTCTGGGATGCGCTGGGAAAATTCGAGCCGTTCGGGGGAGCCAACATCGCCTATATCATCAAGGTGCGCGTGCAGGGTCTGCGCGATATCGGCGCGTGCATTTCACCCTTCAACTCGTTCCTTCTGCTTCAAGGCGTGGAAACACTGCACCTCCGCATGCGCGCGCACAGCGAGAACGCCCTCAAGGTGGCGCAGTTCCTGGCATCGCATCCGAAAGTCAGCTGGGTCAACTACCCGGGTCTGCCTTCACACCCGGCGCACAGCTTGGCAAAGAAGTATTTCTACCGGGGCCTCTACGGAGCGATCATGGGCTTTGGGATCAAAGGCGGCCTCGCGGCGGGCAAGAAGTTCATTAACTCGATCAAACTCCTGTCGCACCTGGCAAACGTTGGGGACGCAAAGAGTCTGGCGATTCACCCGGCCTCTACAACACACTCCCAGCTCTCCGCGGAAGAACAGAAAGCTACGGGCGTCACAGACGACTTTGTGCGACTTTCCGTGGGAATCGAAGCCTACGAGGACATTGAGGCAGATATCAAGCAGGCCTTGGACAAGGTATAGAGCTCAAAAACCGGGTGCCGGCAGAATTGCCGGCGCCTGGGCCACGACGGCAACGACGCGCGAAACGGGCGGCTGCGAGAGACCGCAGAGGGCCGGGCCCTCGAGGCAGGCGGCGCGCCTGAAAAGAATCATACCACAAATTTCAGTTTGCGCTCGCATGGCGCCTGCTTCCTATCGTCATTCTTAGTATGCAACGACGTTATACACTGATGGGCCGTGTCCCCGCTGTCATTCTCCTCATGTCCCTCGCTGCGTGGCCCATGTCCTCGGAGGCGCAGAACAGGCGGCCGCGGGGAGATTCCGGCGCCGGAACGTCGGACCCTGTTGACCAGCTTCCGGATTCTTCTGACAACAAAGACGATAAGGGGTCGTCCAGCCGGATCCT
>JACPZR010000377.1 GCA_016195395.1 Spirochaetia bacterium | reverse complement strand
GCTGGTACAGAAAGAACAATCACACACTCTACTATCCCGTGGGAGGCGACAACGGACGACTCCTGCATCTGATCTGGATCTCCGGCCGCTCCCCCGGGCCCCCCGCTTTCTTTTTTGCACTGGGACAGTTTGTGCACGACTGCCTCGAGGACAAGCTGACATACACGCGCTCCCACGGTGAAACGTTCCGCGAGTGCGTGGAGGACTACTACGCCGTAGAAGACAGGATCCGCAAGAACCGCGACGAGCGGACGGGCCGGCGGCGCTTGGACAACACACGTCAGGGGATCCGATTCATGTTCGCCGTCATCTACTCGCGGATTGTGATGGAGGCGCTGACCGGCTCGGCGCAGGTTCAGTTTCGTCATGCACCCACAGAAACGTGGATGCACAGGAATTTGGGGCTTCCCATTCTTGCCAAAACAGACCGACAGCTCTTCCGCGCCATCCGCGCGGACGCGAGGGCAATTGTGAACGGTTACGAATAACGTTTGAGGAGATATCTATGTCAGTGAGAGACATGAATGGTGATCCCGCGGTTTGGGAAGCCCTTGTATGGGCCGACATGAACCCGCACGAGCAGGCCTTGTGGACGGAGCTGGGATGGACGCCCAAAGTCTGGGATACTCAGGTCAATGTGCCGGCCACGGCCAGCATGGAATGGAAGAACCTGACACGAGAGCAGCAGCGCGCCGCATCGGACCTGGGCTTCACAGAGGAAGTCTGGGACGGCTTTGAGGACCAGTAACCCGCGCCCCCGAAACGAAAGAGCCAGAAACGAACAGGGCCACGAAACGAAAAAGGCTGCGATCCAAAAACAAAACGCCCCAGGGAATTCTCCCCGGGGCGTGCTTTCAACGGTATTCTGCTGGTTAGCTGGTTACTGAGCGCGGTTGAATGCCAACCGCACATCAACTGGAGCGTAACGTCCGTCCGTCACCTCTACAACAGCCACTTTCGACTGCTGACCGCGCAGCTGCATCTTGAAGCCCGGGGCTTCAATGTAATCGCTCTGCGCTACATACGTGCCGGCGATTTTCGCGGGAGGATTCTTCCCGAACGTTACCACCGCGTTGAACTTACGGCCGTCAGCGGACAACTCAACGAGCACATCCTTGGGCGCGCTTTCGCCGTCCCAATAGCGGGCCGCCCACTTACCAGTGAAACGATCCAGACCTTCGTCAGGCATTCCACGATGCTTGGGGGTTTCCTTCTTCTCGTTAATAAAAGCGGCGATCACGTTTGAGTTCTTGGATTCCCCGCCCATGCTGGACTTGGAGCGGACTGCATACATATACACGTCGCCCGCTTTTCCGGGAATCTTGTCTTCAAACGTTGTCTGCTTGCCGTCGATGTTCTTCACGAATGCGTAATCGGAATCCTTTTCACGCTTGCGGAAGATGTAGTATTCTGCAGCGCCTTTCACATCGTCCCATTTCAAAACGACGGTTCCTTTCTGCTCATTGATTGAGCCTTTCAGGTTGCGCGGAGGAGTCAGAACCTCTCCTGCTCTCTGAATATTGGGATTAGATGCCCCGATTACGGGCTCGCTGTAGTCGCTGTAACCCTGCGGGTTCCCTGCCACGATAACGTATGCCATTGCATTGCCGCTTCTTGCTTCAGCAGAGGTGTCCGTGTACTCGGTTTTGTCCGCGCCAAAGGGGCCTGACACTTTTTCCGTTTCCGGATTGTAGCGGAACACCAGGTATTTCTGCGCACCTGAAGCCGGGCTCCAGTTGATCACGATCCTGTCTTTGAACGTTCCTTCAGAGGCAGCGACGCCTTCTACTTTCGACGGCGGGCCCTGCTGGCCGCCCACCTGCACTTTTACTGCTGTGGATGCTTCACCCGGTCCGCGCTGGTTCAGGCCGCGCACGCGGTATGAATTCACGCCGCCGGCAATGGGGGACGCGTCTGAGAAGTTTGCGTCGCCCGCGTCGCCGATTTTAACCCACTTGCGGCGATTGTCGTCGAACCGGAAGATCTGGTAGCTCGCTGCACCGCCTGCTGCGGTCCACGAGAGTTTCACAACAGTGCCGGCCACAGCGACAACCTTGCCCTGAAGACCGGTGACCTTTCCTGGAACGCTGTCTGTATTCTGTGCTTTCGCAAAACCTTCCGCAATCGGAGAGGCGTCCGCGTTGGAACGGTTCTTTTCACCGATCGCTACGACGCGATACTTGTAAGCCACATCGGGTTGCACTGCGGTGTCGACGAATCCTGCCTGCTGCGCAAGGCCTTGCTTGCCAAAGTCGTCCTCACCGGGATTTGCGCGCTGCACTTCATAGGAGACAGCATTGGAAACCGGGCTCCATTTCACTTCGACTTTGTTCGTGAAAGTTCCGCGTGTTGCAGTCACCTGCGTGGGCGGCCCGACTTTCACTACTTCTTCGTCGATTGTAACTTCGGGGACTTCTGGTCCCGGTTCCGGCTTCTTGGTGTCCGGGGTCTTGGCTTTCATGTCATAGCTGACAAAAGCGCCGAGGCATGCGGTGGGCATGAAGTCGTAGGCGATCCATCCGTAACCTTTGTCGCCCCACTGTGTGCTCCAAGAGTTAAAGAGTTTGAAGGCGCCTTTTCCGCTGCCGGTGGACTTGCTGTCGTCATAGCCCACCACTGCAATCGCGTGACCGCCGTAGAACTGACCGTCGTACTTGGTGTAAACGTTGCTTCCAAGGTTGTAGAAGCTGTCGTAAACGTTAATCCCGATGAGAATGGGATTCCCCGCTGCGAGTTCGGCTTTGATGGCGTCGGGACCAAAGTGGTCCACCTGACGATAACTTTCTTCTCTGAAGTTCAACGCTTCCTGTTTGGCCGCAGCGCTCGGCTGCGTACGGAAGTCTCTCATGTTATACGGCATCGTCTTCCATGTGGCTACGCCCGACTTCTGCATAAGAGCCAGCGCCTGCATTGGGTTGGAACCGCCGTCACGACCGCCGTTGATCTGATTGTAAACGAAAGCCGGCGAGAACACCTTGGTGCCGGCTCCACCGGTAAACGGAGAGTCGTATCCCCACTTCCGTTCTGCCTGTTCATGATACGATTTGATGGCATACGCCGTGGACCAGCCGACGCAGCTGCCTTGTTGCTCCTGGTTTCCAATGGGCGGCATGTTGGGAGACAGGTCCACTTTGGATGGAAGGCCGCGGTGACGAACAAAGTTCGAGTCCGCCTGAGGCACTGAGTCCATTTCTTCTTTCGAGTTTGGCATGAGCCCGCACTTCATCTGGCCCGGAGTACAGGTTGAGGGCTGGAAGTTCTTGGGATCAAATTTCTGCTGTGTCATCAGGGGGGCGGTCAGGAGCAACGCCCCTACTGCCAGAACCCCCAAGACCGTCGCAAAAGCGCTTCGGTAGCGATTGGGATTAAACATTGGAATTCACACTCCGTGCCGTGAACCGGCCTTCCCCGGTCTTTGACCGGAATCTGTTATTAGACGGGCAGGTGACGCAGGCGATCAAGAAAAAAACGATGGCCCGACAGGCGGCCCCACGATTTTCTTCCATAGAAAGGCGCATCGGATTGTCGCGCGGCCCGGTATTTCCGGGAGTGAGGAAAGTCCGGACACCAGAGGACAGGGAACCGGGTAACGCCCGGGCGGGACGGCTTGCCGTTCTGACGGAAAGTGCCACAGAAAACATACCGCCGGTTCGCCGGTAAGGGTGAAAAGGCGGGGTAAGAGCCCACCGCGTTTCCGGTAACGGAAACGGCACGGAAAACCCTTCTCGGTGCAATCCCAAGCAGGCAGTCGCGGGTTTTCCTTCGGGAAGGCCCCAAAGGCCGGTCCTGTCGGGCTGCGGGTAGGGAGCAAAGAGCGGCGGGGTGACTCGTCGCCAAGATAAATGACAGTCTAGAACAGAATCCGGCTTACGGGTGCGCCTTTCACTTTGGGAATCACAAATGCTCTTCTTGGCTCGGGGCTAGCTCAGCCGTGTTTGAGTCGCCGGCCCCTGCCCTGATCGCGTATGCCAGCCTTGATTGAAATAGCCAAACAAATCGCCCGCGCGCCTACGGGAACAGGATGTTACATCTGGAAGAACGACAAGGGCGACATCCTCTATGTAGGCAAGGCGATCAATCTGCGGTCGCGCCTGCGAAACTACCTGGGAAGCGACGCCCCTGAAAAAACGGTACAGATGCGCTCGCAGGCAGCGTCGGTCGAGTGGATCACCACGG
>JACPZR010000385.1 GCA_016195395.1 Spirochaetia bacterium | reverse complement strand
CTGTGCCTGGCTGTTTGTGATCAAAAGATCCTGCCCAAGACAGCTGGAGAGTTCACGATAACGTTTCCCGCGCACGCCCCATGAGTAGTCGGTCCCCATCACAAGTTTGTAGATGGGCGTGCTCCCCGCGAAAATATTCCGTTCATCCGCCACCCATCCACCGGAGGCGGGTGGGTGCCAAAGAAAGATGAGACACCCAAGGGCCATGGCGCCGGATAACGTCGCAGCGCGGTGAACGGGTGTTGAGAAAAAGGAACTCGTGATACTGTGTTTTACAAAGGCGCCGGAGAAGCTCAAATTGCGGATGATACGTTCCGACACAATGGCGAAAATAACGATCTCCGGCAGAAGGAATCGGAACGCCATGAAGTCTCCGCCCACGCGGATAACGTAAAAGGTCAGAAGTCCCGCAGCGCCAAAGTCGCGGACCATGATCATCCAGTCGGTCCTGGGAATAGACCGACGCAGCTGTGTGGACGCAAAGGCAAGGCCCAGAAGGAGGAGCAGGGGCCACAGAGACGGGGACCAAAGAAACGTGTAGGCTAAGTACTTCAGCCCTTGAATGTAGTACGTGTCCAACCCTGACTTCGCGTAATATGTGTTGGCGAACAGGTCGCCGTAATACGCAAAGCGCAGGAGATGGTAACCGCCGGCCAACAGTAGTATCGGAACAGCCCATCGTATCAATGAGGGCAGCGCAGTCCAAAGGCTCTTGATGAGCGACTGCACTTTTCCCGGAGCATCTGCCTGCTTCCGAAAGAGCCCCGTGGCCTCAAGCACAAAGAAAAGAGAATACCATGCGGTCAACAGTCCCAGCTCCGGCCGCGCCAGGTAGAGGAGGGCCAATATGCCTGCGGTGCGTCCGGGGTGCGCTGTGATGCCGAAGATTTCCAAATCATGATAGAGGAGGACTAAAAGCAGAAAGACAACAGAGAACTCAAGACCCGACGTGGAAAAGTCCCGGACCCCGGAGTGGAGCGCAAGCGCGGCGGCCGCAAAGGGAAAGCGGTTCGAGTGCCGGAAGATCAAGAAGCCAAAGGCGCATGCTGAAAGAAAAAAACCCAGCATGATGGAGCCTGTGTAAAGAGGGATTCCAGCGCCGCGCACCAGTACCAGAAGGAAGAACCAGAGCGGATGGGTGAACGTTTCCACGCGCTCCCCCGGGTTGTAGACCGCGCCCAGACCGTTGTAGAAATTTTCTACGATCCGGAACGATATGGCGGCATCCTCTGTCACCCAAATCCGCGAGGCTATCCCCAGGATGGCGGCTGTGAAAACAACCCAAGTGGAACGTCTGACTGCCGGGCGGAGCACGAAAGCCAGGATGCCGTAGACAGGCTCCGGGGCAACTCATTTCGCCGGGCTCGTGAGCGATTGGTCTTGCCATTTCATTTGACGGCTTTGGAATGGGCCTGACCGTGCTTTTGTGCCCGGCCGGGAGGCGCACATGCTAGATACTACTATCGCGACGCTCGGTCCATGCCGATACGATACGCCGCTAACGAGCCAGTCGTTCGTCAAGGATTCAGAGCGTGTGCTCGTGGACGCGGATCCTGAAAAGGTGCGCCAGGCCATGCAGGGCGGCGGCGCTCCTGACTCCTTTGAAAATGCCGGGCCGCGCTCCAAAATCTATTTTGATCCGGCGCGCACGTCCGCAGCAATTGTTACGTGCGGCGGTCTCTGCCCCGGACTCAACAACGTTATCCAAAGCCTTGTAAGGACGCTCTACTTTCACTACGGCGTAAAAACGATCCACGGAATCCGCTACGGTTTCGAGGGCCTGGTGGAATCGTACGGACATCCTTTCCTGCCGCTGACGCCGGACGTTGTGCGCGATCTGCACACAAAGGGAGGGACCATTCTGGGTTCGTCGCGCGGGCCTCAGGATCCGGCGGTCATGGTGGAGACGCTTCACAAGAACAATATTTCGCTCCTCTTCACCGTGGGCGGCGACGGCACGCTTCGCGGCGCCGCGGCGATTGCGGATGAAGTGAAGCGACGGGGCTTGGACATTGCAGTCGTGGGTGTTCCCAAAACGATCGACAACGACATCAGCTGGGTGTACCGTTCGTTTGGTTTTACTACGGCCGTGTCCGTGGCAACCAATGCAATTCACAGCGCTCACGCCGAAGCCTCCGGCGCGCGTAACGGGATCGGGTTAGTGAAAGTGATGGGCCGTGATTCCGGATTCATTGCTTCCTATGTGGCGCTCGCTTCCAACGAAGTGAACTATGTATTCATCCCTGAAGCATCATTCCGTATGGAGGGGCCCGGCGGCTTTCTTGAAGATTTGAAGAGTCGCCTCGAGGCCAAGTCGCACGTTGTGGTCTTAACAGCAGAAGGCGCCGGGGAGCAGTATGTAGCAAGCACCGGAGAGAAGGACGCATCGGGCAACCTGCAGCACGGCGACATCGGAATGTTCTTGAAGGAGAAGATTTCGTCCTACCTGAAATCAGAAAAAGTATCTTTTACAATGAAGTACATTGATCCCAGCTACATCATCCGGAGCGTTCCGGCGTCCGCTGAGGATGCGGTCTTCTGTATCATGCTCGCTCAAAATGCTGTGCACGGGGCCATGGCCGGGAAGACAGGAATGCTCGTGGGCATCTGGAATTCGTATTTCACCTTTGTCCCGCTCCGGCTTGCCACGGAGAAGCGCAAGAAAGTAGATCCGGGGGGATACCTGTGGTCCATGGTCAAGGAAGCGACGGGACAGCCTAATTTCATCTGAACGGCGTCAACAGACACGTCCAGCCCGTCGCTTGTCCGGCAGCGGAGGAGGCAGGAAAAAGGCTTTGCGCGGCCCCCCTCTGGGATTTTCTTGGAGCCACTAGCACTGATTGAGTGCAGT
>JACPZR010000384.1 GCA_016195395.1 Spirochaetia bacterium | reverse complement strand
GAGGATCATCGAGTCCGTCTGTTAGAATAACAACATACACCTGGCCGCCGAGCTTCTCAAGTTCCTGCGTTTTTTCTTTGATGCGGTCGACCATCCCGTACATATCTGTGTACGGTCCCTCTGCTTTCAGCGCCTTGATGGCCTCTGTGACTTTGCTTTTGTCCGACTCTGATTTGATGGCGATGGTTTCGCCCACCTGAGCGCGCTCATCGAAGGAACCAATGGTAACGGAGTCCCCCGGGCGCACCGTGTTCAGCAGCTGGGGAAGACTCTGCTTCACCTTGTCGATGGTTTTGCCCGGGCCCGACATGGAACCGGACGTGTCCACCATCACAAGGAAATGGCGCGCCTGACGTGAACAAGCCCCCAGCGCGGCGAACATAACGCCGGCGAGGACAAAAACGACCGCCTTCGAAATCATGGTATTAGTATTCTTTGTATTCTTTCGTGGTCTTGACATAATCACGTGCGCTGATCCCTACCCGGTTGTCCCGGTCCAGATACTCCAAGAAAAGGACGTAAAACCACAGAAGCGTATCCGCCCCTGTTTCTACAACCTTATATTGGCCGCCATTCTCCCAATCCTTTATTATCAGCCCTTGGTTCAAAATGCAAATCATATCTGGCTCGTGGTTTACAGGAATTTCCTTTTCCCGGGCCGCGTCTGCAAGGGCTGTGCGCAGGGATAGAAGCGGGGCCGAGGATCGGTAGGCCATTTGAACCGAAAACATTGGGATGACCACGTGCTCCGGGACTTCCCGTTCCAATGAATAGAGCGACTTCATGGCGTTCGTCATATTCAAGTGGGTCAGCAGGGCCGACGGCGTCAGATCCACCTCTAGCGACATAAACGCGTACAAGTAGTCACTCAGTACATAACCACCGGTCATCTCGAGGAATCGGGGACACCATTTGTTGTAAACGAGGAGATCACAATTCCTCCCCAGGAGGTGCTTCTTGTTCCGGACCTTTCCCGTGGCCAGTGCAAAGTGCGCCGGAAGGTGCTCCCGCATGAAGGTGTAGAATTCCCTGAAAAGGTTGAGGTCCTTCTCTTTTGCGGATATGGCGCCCTTCTTCTCAAGATTGGCGTTGAGCGCAGATTCTAATGTGCGTCCCTGGCGGAGAAAATAATCACTGAACATATTTAGAATATCGGCATCTGGACATACGAACCGAGCCCGCTGACGCGACCCAATCCACTTGTTTCTGGAAGGGCCGGCCGGGCGGGCTCATCTGGGTTTACCTGCGGCTGCCCGCGTGGGGCGCGCCCGAGAAACTAGAACAGACTCAGGACCTTGTTCACATCGTGCTTCATGAAGGCCTCGTAACGCTTGGAGGCGCCCTCATAGAGGTACTTCTGGAGTCGGCTGACACCTTTGATTGTGGCCCCGGCCACTTGGAACATGATCAACCCGCCGTGCTTGACCTTCCCCCACTTGAACAGAGAGTTCAGGTCCTGAATGAGCTCGCCTTCGTGATAGACGATGACCTTGCAGTCCGGGTACGCTGCCTGGTACGATTCGATGATATTCTTCCAGGCTTCAACGTTTCCATTGTGAAAGAGCTCGTTCGATACCTGTACCGAATACTTAGGCGTCAGATTCTTTCCCGCCGGAGCGGGGCCTGCCACAGCGGTGGGGGCGGCGGCCGGCTGCGGAGCAGCGGCCTGACCTGCGGGCGCCGACTGCGGCGACGGAACAGCTGCCGGAGCCGGGCGCGGTGGAATGGGAGACGGCGCCGGACGAACACGTCCCGCGTCGATAAAGCCTGGAACCTCTGCGGGAGTCTTACCCGCCAGAAGTTCAAACAGTGCATCAAGCGCTTTTTCCGCGACGGCCCGGTCATTGTTCAAGGCGCGGACATACACTACAATGAGTTCGTCTTTCTTCACTTCATGAACACTAGCCCAGTGGGAAGCGTTCGACGGGTTAACGGGAAGTATTCCCAGGTTTGGATGGTGATACGCAATCACCATGTCCACGTTGTTCCATTTCTTGAACGATGCCACAACACTGTCAAAGTTCGAAACCGTTTCCGGCAGGTTTGCCGAGCGGAACGGCAGGTTCATGCGGCTGACAAGTATTACGGAGAGGATGGGAGAAACCTGATCATTCGAGAGGGTGCCGTCCTCCATCAGCTTGTTCAACAGGTCTGCGAGGTTTCCCCCACGCTCAACACTGTCGATCAGATTGGAGACGTTCACGATGTGACGCAGTGTACGGTTGAAAACGACACGTGTGCCGAGTGTTGTAAGGTCTTTGCCGGAGGTACTCATGGTTGTCGTTGATATCGCTGCCCTGCCCAACTGTAAACCCTTTTTGTTTCTGACCGCCGTTCCCCGGCTTCCTCCCCAGCCACGGATCGTCGAAAATCGCCAATGGCCCGATAGTGGCCTTGGCGGGCTTTGGCTGACAGCCCTGAGGCGAAAAAAACCCGCGGGTTGTTACGCCCGCGGGTTCTTGAGCCCCTAAATGTTTCCGCGAATTAGAGTTCTTTCAGTCCCATTTCCTTGAGTTTGTCCTCATAGGATTTGGGTGTTACGTCTGCGGAGCCCTTTACGCCTGAAGACGATGCTTCAGATGTGCGGGACGGCGGCGGTGTGACTGCTGAAGAAGCGGGGGCCGCTGCGGGGGTGTAAGGTTCGCTGGATCCACCGTAGGCGATAGAAGCTGCGGTTTCCTTGGTCTCCTCTGTCTGGAACGATTGTTCGATGTCCGAACGCACCGTGGAACGGCGGCGCTTGAACGATGCGAACGCGGCGTCTGCAAACCCTTGAGAAATCCCTGACAGGAATTCGTTCAGAACGTTTGCCATAGACTTCATCATGTACTGCTTGCGCTTGGTGGTGGTGATGTCCACGTCAAGGAGCAGACCGGGCTGAAGGTGGTGCGGGTTGATTTCGTAGCTGAACTTGTTGAACATTTTTTCCAACTGGCTCACACGCTCATCAATCACAACGCGCTCAACGGGGTTCTGATACTCGAACATATCGTTCAGTTTGTTGCGCAGATACTGGAGCTTATCGCCCATGTTCTTGCCTTCAACTGTGTATGTGCGGTTATTCTTTTCAACCCACGTATTCGGTGGATCGCGGAACTGGAGCTGGTCCCAACGAAGCTCATCCGGATCCGAGTTGATCGCTGCGCGGGATTTTACCCACGGACGCGGCATCACGGATTTGGCGAGGTCTTCAAAGTCTGTGATAGCCTTGCGGATACCACCAAAGCGGGACTTGCGGCGCTCATAGATTTCGTGAACAACATCCCATGCTGCATCTACTTCGCGGACGAATGCCGCGATGCGGATGTCATACAGGCGCTTGAGTTCACGGATCTGGTTCTGATCGAAGAATACCAGACGAATGGAGTAGCGCTCATCTGGGAGCACCGCTTCATTCTGGTCTTCGTATTCACGAACGTAGCAGTCGCGGGCGTTCTTCTTGTTATCGCAGACTTGGTAACCAAGTTTGGAAGTGTCAAGAATGGACGTCAGCGTATTTACTGCCGTGTTGAAACCGCGGTTCCGAATGTTTTCGGAGTCGATGATGGCCTTGATCTGCTCACGCATGTTGAGCGGGTCAAAGTCGTCCTGGTCGATTTCAGCGCGAAGGCCTTCGATTTTATCGATGAACTTCTTGGCCATAATGGTGTAACGACGGGAGTTGGGATCTGAAGGATTGTCGTCCGTGAACTTGTCCACGAGCTTAATCTTTTCAAACATCACTTCCCCGCCGGTCAACTCGGCGCGGCCGGTGTCGATCAGCTCTTCTTTGAGCTTTTCAATTTCGCGGTCAATGAGTTCTGCGATGTGCTTGGAGAGCGTGTCTTTCAGAAGATGCTCAACAGTGACCTGGTAGTGGAAGATCGGGCTGATCAGTTCCGAGTCCAGGATGTTGATCGAGAGCTTGATGTCGCTGACGGTCTTGGGTTTGGAAGCGCTGTCTTTGAACGCGCACTTCACAATCGAGTATGCGTTTTCACCACGAACGAACGCGCCCACGTCCACCTTCTGGCGGAGCAATGAGTTGGTTTCGTTTTCCAAGTCGTTCATACCGCGCTGGATGTGTCCCTGCAAGTGACCATACATGTTCACTACGGACTTTTCCAATTCACCGGTGTTGAACTTGTCTGAACCACCCACCTTATCGAGGAGTTCCACAATTTCACGCGGCGTATAACGCTGGAGCGTCTTGAGTTCTTCTTTGTCGATGAAATCGCGCGCTTTCTTCACGATCTCGTCTTCAACCGTAATCATGTAACGGTTGAACATGTTTGCATAAGACTGGTTTACGTAGTTGTAAATTTTGTCTTCAATGCTTGCCATAACGTCCACATCTTTCAGGACTTCTGGCGGTAACTTTGTCTGCGTCCATGTTGTTACACGGTTCGCAACTTCATCAATAATCTTCTTCGCCTCGGCTGGCTTGTTACGGCCTTCCCAGACGAGCGAAGTGCGTGACGATACGGCACTTGGTAGTACCGGGTCGATCTTCATGGGGCTCTTGGGAAACTGACCCATACTTTTCCTCCGCGGATGTCTTCAGGGACCTTAAAAATCCCTGATTTATGTTCGGTTTTGGAAAGTTCTGTCCAGCCCCTGGTTTTTCAAGAAAAAATTTCGCAAATTCACGAAGGAAATACGTCGTAACGCGTTTTTATTTCGATTGTGAAGCCGCCGTATTCCGAGGATTTTTTTCCAGCCCGCGATGTTTTTTTCCGGAGTCGCTCATCTTTCTAAGGGGTATGGTCCGAGAGAGGTGTCCCTGTTCCGGCGCTTCCGACGCCCCGAGCAGCAGACAAGATACATAATCCCCGCTTCCGGAGTCGAAACGCCCGGGCCGGAGGCAGTACGACTGACTTTTGGTCAGAGTCGGTCGCCGAAGACGTCATCGGGACGGTGATCACCCTCCCCG
>JACPZR010000383.1 GCA_016195395.1 Spirochaetia bacterium | reverse complement strand
CATTGTGAATATTGAAACCACGGTGCAGGCTGTGTCGGAAGCGGCCCGCGAGGCTGAACTCATGTCCGGCCTCGTTGTGGATGAGGCGCTCGTCAACGTTACCGGCCGTCACCTCAAAGGCGACAACTCGCGGGGCGTGGTGGCCATCACGAACCGCGACCGTGTTGTCAAAGAGGATGACGTTCTTCGCGTGATCGAAGGCGCGCAGAACGTGCGGATTCCCGCCGATCAAGAAATCATTCATGTGCTCTCGCGCGAGTTCACCGTAGATGACCAGACCGGTGTCAAAGATCCCGTCGGCATGACCGGCGTCCGATTGGAAGCAGAAGTCCATATCGTCACCGCGTCCACAAGCGCCTTATCGAATCTGACCAAAGTGGTGGGAGCGGCAGGGATCCGTGTGTCGGACTGTGTGATGAGCTCGCTTGCCGCGTCGGAAGCGGTGCTCGATCAGGGGGAGAAAGACCTGGGCGTGGCGCTGATCGATATCGGCGGAGGCATCTCTGACATCGTAGTTTTTGTGGAAGGCGGCGTGGCCTTCTCCGGCGTGGTTCACGTTACCCAGGACCTTTCGATCGGTCTCAAAATCCCGATTGAAAACGCGGAGAGTGTTAAGAAGACGTATGGAAATGCCCGCGTGGCCCTTGTAGATCCCACAGAAAAAGTGGAAATATCAGGCGTGGCCGGCCGGCCCTCCAAGTGGGTGCTCCGCCAGGACATCGCATCCGTCATTGAGCCGCGCATGCGTGAAATCCTTGAAATGATCGACCAAGAGCTTGTGAAATCGGGCCGCAAGAAGCTCTTGAGCGGCGGCATCGTATTGACAGGGGGCGGAAGCCTCTTGGACGGAACGCACCAGCTTGCGGAAGAAGTCTTTGGGCTTCCGGTGTCCTCGGGCGATGCGTCGGGATTGTCCGGCTTCACGGACCGCGCGCACGGCGCCGAATTTGCCACGTCTATTGGACTTTTGCGTTATGGTCAACGTTATGGAACGGGTCATGCCTCCCAGAGCACGCGTGAAGAAGGCGGCGTCTGGCGCAGGGTAAAACACTGGATTAGCGAGAATTTGTAAGGAGCAACCCATGCTGACATTGGATGAAGAAAAGACATCCCCCACTGTGATCAAGGTGGTGGGAATCGGCGGCGGCGGAATGAATGCTGTCAACCGGATGGTGGCCGCCGAAATGAAAGGCGTCGAGTTCATCGTTGTGAACACGGATGAGCAGGTCCTCAAGAAATCAAAAGTCGAAGAGAAGATCGCCATTGGCCAAAAGACCACGCGCGGCATGGGCGCCGGCGGAGATCCAGACATAGGACTCAAAGCCGCTATGGAAGACCGCGAACGGATTCACGCCGCGCTGAAAGACGCTGACATGGTGTTTGTCACCGCGGGCATGGGGGGCGGAACAGGAACGGGCGCGGCTCCGGTGATTGCGGAAGTGGCGCGGGAGCTCGGGGCGCTGACCGTGGGTGTTGTGACGATGCCCTTCACATTCGAGGGCGGGAAGCGTTATGAGCAGGCCTCACGCGGTCTCTCTAATCTGCGCGAGAAAGTGGACGCGCTCATTACCATCAAGAACGACTCCATCTTCAAAGTTGTGGATCAGAATACGCAGATCGATGTGGCTTTCCGTATGGTCGATGATATCCTCTTGAACGCGGTGAAGGGACTCTCTGACCTCATCAACCGGCCGGGACTCGTGAACGTTGACTTTGCGGATGTGCGCGCTGTCATGGCGGAAACGGGTGACGCGATCATGGGCGCAGGCGAAGGTGTGGGCGAGAAACGCGTGGCCGACGTCGTCAACATGGCGATTCACAACGCGCTTCTGGAAGACTCCGGCATCGAAGGAGCCACTGGCCTTCTCATCAATATCTGTGGCGGTCATGACCTCACCATGGGCGAGTGGCGGGAAGTCACCCAGGCCATTACGGACCACGTGGATTCCAACGCCAAGGTCATCGTGGGTCTCACGCTTGATGAACTCCTGCACGACAAGATGCGCGTGACCGTAATTGCAACGGGCCTTCACAAGAAAAAAGAGGCAAAGGGTCCGGATGGACGCATGATTGGCCGGCCTGTCCGTTCTCCCATCGAAGCGGGGCGACCTGCAGCGCACAGCATCCCGTCGGCACGACAGCATGTGACGCCGCGCGCGGAAATTATAGAAGAACCCGGCGATTTTATGGAAGTGGAAGCCGCACCGTCAGAGACCGATCCGCGTCAAATCAAAGTGGAGCCCATCTCACGCACGATTGACCCGGGCCGGTACCCAGACGGCAACGACGACCTTGAGATTCCCACATTTCTGCGGAAGCGCCGCCAAGCGTGATGAACACACGTTCGCGGCGGGGAGAAGGTCATGTCGCCTGAAGAACTGAGGATAGCGCAGTGGATCTGGCTTGTGGCCGGTATTGCGATGGTTGTCGTAGAGCACTTTGTTCCCGGCATCATCATTGTGTTTTTCGGCATCGGCGGGATTCTCACGGCGCTTCTGATTGCCCTCGGCGCGCTGCCAACGATCGGCGGACAGCTTCTCTTTTGGTCGCTTTCGTCGCTGGTGCTCCTTCTCCTTCTGCGTCGCCAGATCCGTAAGTGGTTTCCTTCATTAGAAGATTACAATCCGTACGATGAGCAGTCGGACCTGGCCGGCCGAATTGTGGATGTAGTGGAAGACATTGAGCCTGGAACGGACAACGGCCGCGTGCGACTTCACGGCACTACTTGGAAAGCTTCCGCTGCTTCCCTTATCAGGTCCGGCGAGAAGGTCCGTGTAGTAAAACGGGATAACTTGATTCTTGAAGTAGAGCCTCTGGAAAAATCGTCCTAAATCGGCGTCTGTATAATTTTTGCTGGACACCATCCCAAACCGACGCCACTCTGCGGCATGTTCGTAAGCGCCGTCATCATTCTCGTAATCCTTCTGATCGTCATCAAGACGTTCATTGTCGTGCCGCAGCAGGGAGCGTTTATTCGCGAACGTCTGGGCAACTACAACGGTACTCTCAATGCGGGCCTGCATTTTCTGGTGCCTGTGGTGGACAGGGTTGCCTACCGGCATACACTCAAAGAAGAAGTCATAGATGTTCCGCCGCAGATTTGTATCACCAAAGATAACGTTCAAGTGGAAGTGGACGGCATCCTCTATATCAAAGTGCTTGATCCTGTGAAGGCAAGCTACGGCATCAATGAGTACCGTTTTGCTTCCATCCAACTGGCGCAGACCAGTATGCGCTCGGAGATCGGCAAACTGGAACTGGACCGGACGTTCGTCGAACGTGAAAAGATTAACGAGGCTGTGATCAAGGCACTCGATATGGCGAGCGAACCGTGGGGCGTCAAGGTGGCCCGCTACGAAATCAGGAACATCATTCCACCCAAATCGGTGCTCCACACAATGGAGAAACAGATGACGGCGGAACGTGACAAGCGGGCGGACATCGCCCATTCGGAAGGGGAACGCGCGGCAAAGATCAACAAGTCGGAAGGGGAAAAGCAGGAAGCCAT
>JACPZR010000381.1 GCA_016195395.1 Spirochaetia bacterium | reverse complement strand
GCAGATGAGCGTGGATTCGCGGTTCATCAGTTTTTCATTCGTGTTTATTCGTGTCCATTCGTGGTTGGTTTTTGTTTTGGCTTGGTAAGTGTTCGTCAATAAATAACATTTACAACTCGATCTAATTATGTCATCCATGACAGGCAGATGGCGTTGCTTCGAGACATTCGAGAGAAATTGATGCTACTCTGGCCACATCTCAACGAGCGGTCCCGGCGCATGTTAGCCGCTACAGAAGCGATGGGCCTTGGCTACGGTGGCGTCTCTCTGGTTAGCCGTGCGTGCGGGCTGTCGCGGGTGACCATTACCAAAGGGATGAATCAACTGGCGGCCCCGCCTCTGCCGGAGGATCGGATTCGTCGTGAGGGAGGAGGTCGCTGGAAGTTAGTGGATAGAGACCCCCAAGTAACCCGTGCGCTGGATTCTCTGGTAGAGCCGTTGAGCCGAGGCGATCCGCAATCGCCGTTGCGTTGGACTTGTAAGAGCACGCGTGTCCTGGCCCGCGAACTGACTGGCCGCCAACATCCGATCAGCCATGAGAAGGTGGCGCAATTGCTGCGCCAGATGGGCTACAGTTTGCAAGGCAACCGCAAGACCGAGGAGGGAGAGGATCACCCTGACCGCGATGCTCAATTCCGGCATATTAACAAAGAGGTTAGGCGTGCTTTGGCGCGGGGTTGGCCTGTGATTTCAGTGGACACCAAGAAAAAGGAACTCGTTGGGAACTTTGAAAATCAAGGGCGTCAGTGGCGTCGGAAGGGAACGGCACACCGAGTCAAGAGCCACGATTTTCCCGATCCGTCGGTGCCGCGAGCCTATCCCTATGGCATCTACGATCTGGGACAGAATGCCGGCTTCGTTAATGTGGGCACCGATCATGATACGGCGACTTTCGCGGTTGCTTCGATCCGTGGGTGGTGGCGGAATGAAGGGCGGCGCCTCTATCCAAGGGTGGACAGCTTGTTGATCACCGCCGATGGCGGCGGTAGCAACGGCTATCGGCTGCGCCTGTGGAAACTGGAGCTTCAGCGCTTGGCTGATCAAACAGGGCTTTCAATAGCGGTGTGCCACTTTCCGCCGGGAACCAGCAAGTGGAACAAGATCGAACATCGCCTCTTCTCGTTCATTAGCTCCAACTGGCGGAGTGAGCCCT
>JACPZR010000380.1 GCA_016195395.1 Spirochaetia bacterium | reverse complement strand
CATCTGGATCAACCGGTCTCTATCCCGGCCCGGCAGCTGCATACGCTTGGAAACGGGGTCCAACCGGGACTTCACATATTCCATAACGTTCTTCAGGCGTCCTGTGAACACCTGGCTCACGAGATCAGAGAACAAGAGTCCCAGATAAATATTGGCTGTCAGTTCTTCCCTTTCTGTGAGCATGCGGTCCGCGATTTCAAGGCGACGTCCCAGCTTCGTCTGAAAGAAGTCCTCGTCCATCCGCGCGCCGCTCGCATCCCAGATCTCCGGTAGAAGCGACTTGAGGAGGCCCGTTTCCGCGAGCGACTTGATGACAAGGCTGGTCTTTCCCGTGCGGAAGACTTTGAAGTACTCTTCGAGCATCCGTGACGGACTCGCTTTTTGGATCTCGTCGCGGTGCTTCTTGATACCTTTGAGAACGGCGGCGTCCAGGTTGAAGTCGAGAAGTGCAGCAAACTTCGCAGCGCGGAACATCCGCACCGGGTCTTCCCGGAACGACAGGTCCACGTCACCGATCACAGCGATGCGTTTGTTCTGGATATCATCAAACCCGCCCACATAGTCGATCAGGCTTTCGTTCCGCGGGTCAAAAAAGAGAGCGTTGATGGTGAAGTCGCGGCGGGCAGCGTCTTCGCGCGAGTTCCCGAACTCGTTGTCACGCTTCATCATGACGTTTGTTTTTTTCTTGGCGGTGGCAGCGTCGAATCGGTGTTCCGGAAGGCTGCGGAACGTGGAGACCTCGATGACTTTGCCGCCCCGGAATACAACGTGAACTATCTTGAAGCGCCGGCCGATCAGTCGGCTGTTGGAGAATACTTTGCGAATCTGCGCGGGCGTGGCCGAAGTGACGACGTCAAAGTCCTTGGGCCGGCGGCCCAGGAGCATGTCCCTGACACATCCTCCCACGAGAAATGACCGGTAGCCGTGCCTGTTCAGGCGGTTGATCACCTTCAAGGCTTCGGGGTCCATCAGTTCCCGTCGTAACTTATGAAATTCGCGGTATATGCGTCTCCCATCAGGGAAAGGGAGAAGGTCCTCGACCGTTAGGGGAGAACGCGTGAGAAAGCGGAGAATCCGTCGGAGCATCCGCGGGTGAGGCTGTGGCGCGCCACTGCTAGCGCAAGCCAAAATTATGTCCAATGTACCCGTCCAAACGGCTCCGCCGGGCTTTCTTCTGCTTGCCCGGTCGGTCACCCACCCGGAGGCTGGCGCGTGCGCTTTGGGGAAAGGCTTCGGTATTTCCTGTTCCGGAAGGGCCGGGACCTTTCCACTTCGCGGGAAAAGGGCTGGAGCGGCCTGTCTCTGCTCATTGCCAAGGACGATTCCGCGGCTGCCCCCGTCCGCGTGCGCATCAACTACTATGTGGCCATCTTCATGGGGCTCTTATTCGTGGGCCTCCCGCTGACCAGCGCCGGACTCTTTGTTTACAGAAATGTGAGCGAACAACGCTCCAAAGAACAGGTGCAGGCGCGTGTCATCATGCTCTTCAACCTGCGCCTGGCTACGCTTGAAAAAGCCGGGGCCATGGAGCGTATCCGGACGCAGATCCTCGACATCCAGAAAGCGGCAGACCCCGGAGAGGCTGCGCTGCTCAAGAGTTATCTCGACAATCCGGCAGAAGCCGGCGAAGACCCGGTCCGTGCCTTCGAGTCGTCCGGCCGCGACGTGGCTGACTTGCGGGTCTTACGCGCGCGGACGGAGCGACTCACCGGAGAAGCGGCCTACTATGCGTTGAATATGGTTTGGAACCGTCTGTCCCTGCACCATCTTTTGCCGCACGGTCGTCCCCTGCGCCAGGGCATCGGCAGCATCACGTCGGCATTCGGAAGGCGGCCGGACCCGTTTACGCAGATCGAAACCGGAGGAGACTTTCACAACGGCTTGGACTTTGCAGCCGCCCCTGACACTCCCATCATTGCCACGGCTCCCGGCTACGTGATCCGCGCGGTCAAAGAAGACAAAGAGGGTTATGGTCTTCATGTGCGCATCCATCACGGCCACGGATACACGTCACTCTACGCGCATTGCTCCAAGATCATGGTGGAAAAAGACGACTTCATCCGCCGCGGACAGGTGATTGCCACAGTGGGCCGCACGGGGCACGCCACTGGACCGCACGTTCACTACGAAGTGCAGCTGGGGAACGGTCCGACGGTCGACCCGATGCAGTACGTGCAGCTCCGCTGACAATACGCAGGCCCACGCGCCGGGATTTCAAGCGTTATGGGAAATCAATTGTCATTCCGTCATGCGCTGTCTCAAGGCCTGCCTTTTCTCCCTCTTCCGCCAGCTCGTCATAGATGTGCGACCAGAGCACACGGCGCGCTTCCAGCTTCACAACCCCGGACAGAACCTCTTCCAGTGACACATGCGCAATCGGAGGATCATCCTGCACGGGCATACTCAGTTCAATCACGGCCGCGTCGGCATTCTCCACCAAAGGCGTGAGAGCTGCATCGTAGGCTGTGTCACCGGAGAATGCAAACGTCTTCCCGCGCGGCCCGGTGATGCGGTAGGCGGTGCTTTCTGGAACATGTCGGACCGGAAAGGGCTGAATTTTGAAAGAAGAAAACGTTATGCTCTGCCCTTGAATCTCATAGAACTCGAAAATCGGGGGAATGGCAAACCCTGGATACACGGCAGAGAGCACTCTCTCGCAGGCGGCCCGCACTCCGGGAGGGCCCAACACCGCAAACGGTTTTGTCCGTTTCATGATCAAATGCAGGTGAAGGATGAGAAACGGAATGCCTCCGATGTGATCCCCGTGAAAATGCGTTATGAGAAGTCCTTGTATTGTATCGAGGTCGATTCCCAGGGCGTGAATCCGCATCAGTGAAGTAGCGCCAAAATCTAAAAGCAGCGCATCGTCCGCGCCCGACTCAAGCAGGAAACACGTGTGCGCGCGCCCATCCATGTTGAAGGCGTTCCCGGAGCCGATGATCGTGACGCGTTTCACGGATGCGGTCGGCCGGCAAGGAGCGGGGCCAGGGCTTTGGCATAGACGGGCGACATCCGGTCCATTCCGTCGTACGTCAGGTGGTGGGAGTCGGTGAATCGGACTTTGTCCCCCATCCGCGAAAGATCTACGAAGGTGACCCGCGGGTCCTGGGAAAGGCTCTGCATGAATTTCAAATATCCCGCATACCAAGCGGAATCGCCGTACTCTGACAGCGTCTCCGGATGTTCCGGATTGTTGATTACGACGAGCCGCGAGGGGCGCGTATCCCGCGTGAAACGACGCAATTCGCGCGCCTGAGGAATCTCAGAAAAAGCAATCCATCGGGTATAGTATTTGGCCAAGCGGAGCTTGTTCAGCTGCCACAGGGCAAACCGCTCCTTGCTTCTCCAGTCGTCCGGCTGGATGCGTCTGTCAAAATCACGCCGATACTCGCTCTCCGAAAGCGCGTTCAACCGCTGGTCTTCCAGACTTCTGCGGCGCACGTAATAATCATTGTCCCGGGGCTTTGACAGCCCAAAGTTACCGGGAAATCGGATCCCACGGCCGAGCGTCACCTCCGCACCGCCTTCTACAGGAATCACGTTGCCATCGAATGAAGAGACGTGGGACAGTCGGACATGGACTTTAGGCGGCAGAGAACGGGCCTCGTGAAAAATTTCACGCCAACCCGGAGCCACCGGCGTCACCTTGAAAAGCGCGGTCTTGTTTCTGGGCTCCACGCATCGGCCATCTTTGATCAGAGACTCCGAAGCATCGTAGATCGAGAAGGTAACACGCCCCTGGGCGAGCAGCGCGTGCGGGATCTCAAACACACCGCGCAAGAGTTCCGACGGCAGTTCAAAGCAGCTTCCACTCAACCCTTCCCGCCACAGCCCCGGAACAATCTCAACACCCTGGTAGTTCAGATAGCTTTTCACCGGACCAGACTCGGCCCGGCGGGAAAAGAGAATCGGGTCCATCCAGTCGTAACGCATGCGGAGGCCGCCCGAAACGGCGCGCATCCAGAGGCCAAGACGTCTTTCCACAGAAAGACCCGGAGCCTCGGCGGCAAACACGCCCGGATAGAAGATGAGCATGGGCAGACGCATGCCCATGTACGCAACTTCCTGTTCTTCGTCGTATTGAGGCCCGGCCTCCCAGGGAGGCAGATAACGTTCCAATTCCAGGTCCGCGGGGTTTGTAATGTAGAGAATGACGTCCGGCGCAATCCGGTTAATACGCGGCGCGTAGTGGCGGAGGTCCATGGGGAGCATCGACGCGTGGACAAGCAACTCAACATCCGCCGGGCGGCCCGCTTTTTCGAGTTCGCGCTCAAGCGCAGTTTTCTGTACCGAATATTCGGCGATGCTTGATCCAACGACCAGAACCAAGGGCTTCGCGCGCTCCGGCGGCTGGCTTCCCCGCCCGCCCGCGCTGTAGGTTTTGATCAATCGCTCTGTCTGGTACTGAAAGTTGTACCAGCGAAAGTCGTCCCAACCGGAATGATTGGCAGGCTGAAAAATGGCCCAGTCGAAGATCAGCCGGTCCAGAAGCACAGCGCTGAGGATGACGAAGCAGGCGGACAGTGCGACGGCTGCGCGCGGACCCATCACTTAACGCCGAAGTGCGATTCCACCTGTCCCATGGCTGTTACAATGCGCCGGCCGATGGCTGTGAGAATCTTAAACGCCCACCGCGGATGGGACTTGAAAATCATCTCGAAATCATGCGGGGTGAGCACAAGAATCTTTGCCTGTGTGGCCGCAATCAGCGTGGCCGAACGCGCGGCGTTTTCAAGCATTGCCATCTCTCCAAAGAGCTCTCCGGGCCCCAGGGTGTTCAATATCCGATATGATCCTTTCTGCAGGCGTTCTGTCACCACAACCTTGCCGGAAATGACGAGGAACACTTCTTTGCCGGCGTCCCCTTCTTTTATGATGATGTGGCGCGCTTCAAAGGTCTTACCGTACTTGAAAAACAAATCGGCGGTGATGGCCTGTTCGCCTTCAAAGCCGAGCTTCATGAGATCAAGGTCTTTTGTCTGCTCTTCCATGATTACCCCAGCTTCTTAATACGATCATTCATCTGCCGGAGCATCCTGCTCAAAATGCGGATAGCGAGGACGGCGAACCCCAGGTTGGCCACCATGGCCCGTTCAAAGTCCGCGCGGGTGAAACCCACGGCCTGTGTATCTTTCACAGCGACTGCCTGAGTCACACGCGGTGTTCCGGTGTAGACCTCAAGCATCCCGAACAAATCACCTTTCTTGTAGGCAAATTGTTCTTTCTGGAGCGGTGTATACCGCTTCACGATATCGACTTCGCCGTCCATGATGAAGAATATTGACGGGTCTCCCACAAGGAAATCAGCGTCGTAGATGATCTGGCCCGAATGAAACGTAACCGGTTTTCCAAACTCACTAATATTAAACGCCATTCCTTCTCCTTAAGCCTGCGTTTTGCTTTACCCGTCGGCACGACCAGCCAATCGTGCCCACACGTAGAGCACCGGGCCTGAATGAAAACCACTTTTGATGATTGTTTTCAGACTTTTCCAGCCCTCCGCCCTCCCTCTGACCTCGCGGAATTCTGGAAAGAAGCTCTCAATGAGCTGAAGAAGATCCCGGTGGATCCCAAACAGAAGATGCTGCTCAAGCGCTCTCTGGGACGCGAGTCAGCGGCGGAAGTCAGTTTCCGGAGCGTTGGCAATGCGCGTGTCCGCGGCCTCTTATCTGTGCCAAGACTCTCCGGCCGCGCTTCCGTTGTGATCTCCTTTCATGAATATGGAGAGAAGTTCGACACAGACCGTCGCTTCACGGAAAAGGGAATCGCTCATCTGGCCGTGGAACTCCGGGACCACGAAAGGCTCCTTTTGACCCCTGCCCCGAAAAACTCGGCCCAAGGACAGGTTGCGGTCCGGCCCAGCCTCTTTGGCGAGCGCGGACTGGACAAGGCGACCATGAGTTACGCGTATATCAGCTATTTGGACGCTGCGCGTGCCGTTGATTTTGTCCGACTCCAGAAGGGTTTGGAAGGGAGCCGCATTGGTCTTCTGGGAAGGGGCTTTGGCGCCGCCATGGCCGTCTTTGCCGCGTCGCACAAGAAAGAGAACATCGCCGCTGTGGCCCTTGAACGCATTTCCTTCTTATACATGACGCAGTGGCTGAAAGAGGCGCGGTCGGTGTATGCGGCGGAGGTCCGGGCGATGGTGGATGACGCGCCCAAGGGCAGGACAAAAAGCCGGAAGGCCTTGGACTATTTCGACAGCCTCAACTGGTCAGAGGAACTGCGTCAGCCGGTTCTTGCCACCGTGGTCCTCGACGACGAACAAAATCCACCCAAATGCTCGTTCGCGTTTTTCAACCATTTGAAGACCGAAAAATGGATGGAACTCTTCACAGACACGGCGTCAGACCCGGATGGGAGCGCCCAGCGCGGAAAATCCATCCGATTCCTTACAGAAATGCTGCAGTTTGCTGAGAAGCACGCGCAGTAGTCGGCATGGGCGCACGGGTTCTCAACGCCGTTGGCCTGGGCGATCTTGCGGGCCGCGGATGGCGCGTTCACTTCTCGTTCTGGTCTATGGTCGCCATGGCCTT
>JACPZR010000379.1 GCA_016195395.1 Spirochaetia bacterium | reverse complement strand
CTCCATAATCCTTTGCACACTGTCCTAGCGGCCACCTTGTCTTCATAGTTGAAGTAGTAGATAGCGTACTCGTTAGTTTTCCCCGGATTTTCAATGCAGACCCCGGCCACGCCGGTATCAAAGTATGACGTACCATAGCCGCTGATGACTCCGGCAGAAGTTTCGCAAGACGCATACTCGGCGAATCTAGGTCCATTGTACTTCTGAAAGGATTGAGGGAGTCCGGGAATCACAGTGCTGCAATTTTTCTCCAGTTTTGCGAGAGCCGCGTCGGTTGACGACCATGCAGGACCGGAATATTCCACGCAATACCCGGTATTCAGTGCCGGCATTCCTCCGCCTATGTAAAAGTAGTATTCTGGCTTGCTTGTGTTTGGTTGCAGAAAAGGGCCCGCGGCGTCCGCGCAATATGGACCGTACGTCTGGGCACTGTCAAAGTACGTGACTGCCTGGTCTACCTCCAGCGTCTGGCACGATGGCTGCGTGCCCAGGTTCTCCGGCCAGCGCCACTGCATGTAACGGAATGACCGAGGAATGGGCTGCGAAACACCGTTTACGTTTTCAAACAGCTGCATGAAGCGCCCTGAACCCATTGTCATATTCTTCTGGGAATTTGTAAAAGTGCCCTGTACGGTGATGCGGACCAGAGAGCCCACGGGAATTGGGTTGGTGATGACGAGTCTGTGGTTGAGTCCTTCTACTGGTTCACAGGCAACGCCTTGGATAGGGAACGTTTGGAAAGGCCTGCCTGCCTTAAAGTCGTCCCAAAGGACCGTCTCTATGAGAAAGTTGCTGCGTATCAGGTTCAGGTCGTCGCATGCAACGGGGAAGCTCGGCATAAGAAAACGCAGTTTTCCATCAGTCGTTGGCCTTTGATCTATCCACGGCATTAGAATAAAGTCCGCAAGGTAGTCGTAGGTGTTGGCTCTGATGGCTGCGGGGCCCACGTAGGTCACAACATCTACCGCGTACGGGGAATTAATGACAGTGTCCATCTCAGTATTTGACCGTACGTCTCCCACGGGACCAGCAAACCGCGAATCTCCATCAAGCGTTGCATTTCCCGCTGTGTCTTTGATCCCGCCCGCCAACACAACGGTATAAGTGTTCGGCATGAAGCCCCCCTCAATGGGGCCACCCACACCTTGTTGGTGTTCGTCGATTACGGGGTGAACGCGGACCTTGTTCGCGTCGCATTCGCTCACAATCGCGATGCTCTGATAGTCGCCGTCGATGATGTAGTGATCGTATCCCATCCCGTTCGTGTAACTCGCGCGCAGCGAATAGGCCTTGATGGTTCCCCCGTTTTCAATGGTGTGGCCGTTCAATTTGGGGGCCGATGCGCAGTCGATGGGTTTGTCAAACACAAAGATCGGACCGGTCGGCTTGGGATCACAACGGAGCCATCCTGCCCCTGTCATCGTGCAGGTTGTGGGCCATTCCATACGGAGAAGTCTGGGCGGGGTGTGGTCGCCTGAAGCCGCGCCCGCGGGCACGGCTGCCTGGACCGACGCCGGATTTTCCATGTCGGCTGCCGCCGTGGCGCCCCCGGTAGCCACCGGCTGGCCGGCGCCCGCCGTTGAAGGAGAAACCCCCACGCTTCCGGTTCCCAGAAAGGGGAGCAACGCCAGCGATTGATTTTGGCCTTTGGACCCGCAATAGAGCGACATAAGAACGAGAGTAATTGTAGCAGAGCGACGCAGAAATTTCATCCCCTCAACAACCAGTGTGGCCCGCCCTGTTTGCAACAAAAAGTAGGTTCGATCAACCGATAATCAAATATGGGCATTACTCCGCTTCTATTAGCAATCTTGCCCGCAGCCCTATTTTACCTGATTTACCGCGATTTCTTTGTATTCCAGCACGACTGGAGAGTGCAACTGGATGCCCTCCTGCGCGGCATCCTGGCCGCCGCCGTCCTTCTCGTGGCGGCCGCTGCGGCGCCTGCCATGCCCTTTGCCGCGCCCGCGGTGTCCGCGTTCCTTCAGGCAGCGCTTCCTGAAAAAGTGGTTTTATTTCTGTTGTTACTCTTTCAAAGGCGGACGTCTCTGTCAGCGTCGGCGGCCTCCGGCGCAGTCGCGGGGCTGGGCTTTGCATTCTGTGAGAACTTGATCTACGGCTTCTCTGTTCATGATTCGATTGTGGCCGGCCGCCTCTTGAGCGCGGTCCCGGTTCATCTGGCAACGTCGGGTCTGATGGGCTTCTACTTAGGCGTTATGCGCTACCAGACCGGTACCGCGCGCATTGCGCCGGTTGCTCTTGCTTTCCTGCTTCCATTCCTGGGCCACGCCCTCTTTGACTATCTAACTCTCTCCAACCAACCGGTACTCGCGAGCATCGGAGTGGTCTTCCCGCTGCTTGTGCTCTTGGATGTGCATCTTGCGTACGCTCGTTCTATCCCGTCACCGTCGCTCTTGGCAAGCATGGGGCTGCAATTTCCGCAGTGGTTGATCATCCGCAGACAGGCCCAGTGTGAACGTTGGATTCTCCGAAGCATTGCCAGTGAAAGGGCCGACTACCCGCCGGTCTTCAGACTGAAACTGGATTCCATTCGCGTCCTTCTGGGTGTGGTTTTCCTCTTGGTTCTCCTGCTTCAGGGAAGGCTCACGTTCCCCTTTCCCGAAGCGGAGCGGACCGCGTTCTTTGTAACGCTGCCGCTCCTCCTTCTTCTGGGACTGGCAGCCTCAGGCATCTTCAACCCAGCCTATTTCCGCGGAGGCATGCTCAAGATTCCTATCGTGATGCAGGCTTGGTTTGAAGGCCGTCCGGATCAGGCGACAGCCTACGGCATGGGCCGTTCCGGGGTCTTCCTTAAGACGACGTACCCGTATCAGCCTGGTGACGAAGTCACGCTCTCTTTTTCGCGGGGCCGGGTTGTCTCTCCATCTGTCCGTGCGCGCGCTCTCTGGGATAACCACAAGAATCTCCGCCAGGAATTTGGAACCGTCTTTGTTTTCACTGCCGTGGATTGGGCCATGTTCCAGTTTCTGATGCGGCTCTGGTTTTTGGAAATCGGACACGGGCTGGCCTATTTTTTCAAGACACCGGGATATACGCTGATCCGTCGGCTGTTTGTGCAGCCGGAAAGCGTTATGCACGACCTCCGATACTTTCCGGAAGGCAGCGTTCTTGTCCGCGAAGGGGAGCCGGGCGATGAGTTCTTCATGATCAAGCACGGCACAGTGCGCATTACAAAAGAGGTGGGGGATACAGAACAGGAGCTGGCTCTCCTGGGGCCCGGAGAGATTGTGGGAGAGATGGCCATCGCCGGGTCCGTTCCAAGAAACGCGACCGCAGTATGTGTTACGAACGCCGTCCTCACTGTGGCCGACGGCCGGGACTTGGAAGACCTTGTCCGCAACAACCCTGACTTTGCCCGCGCGATCCTCCATTTGACCGCGCGTCGGTTCTCCGAATCGAGCGAGGCTTTGGAAGCAGGTCTTGAGGCGGCGCGTGCGGACGCACGGCTTTCCAAGGCCCTGATGCGCGCATGGACGCGTATTCTTGTGGACCAGCTGCTCAATGAAAAGTCGGAACTGACATTGAATCTGACGCATGGCCTCTCTGGGCTTGACGTGCCGCCGTCCGTGCTCGCAAAGATTCTGCAAACGACGCCTAAATCGATTCACAATGCGGATGCAGAGACGCTCGAAGCCATCTGGACGCTGTCGCGCGCCAAGGTCCGTGTGCGCGTGGCCGGCAAAGAGAACGGTCTCGATACGGGAGACGGACCAAGCATCGCAACTGCGGGAGACTCATAGGAAACCACGTGCTGGATAAGCGACAACATCAAAGAATCAGGTACTTCAAACATTGTGAGATTGTGACACGGGCCGGCCGCGTCTACGAGGGCGTTGTGTTCGATATCTCCATGAGCGGCGTGGGTATGCTGGCAAGAACGTCGCTTCCATTGGGAGAGTGTCTGATCAGGCACAACGCATGGGTTGCGCCGGGAGAGATCGTATACTGCAATCCGTCGCATCGGCACAAACCAACGGGCTCCGTATTTCGGTGCGGGATTCACTTCCTCATACCCCTGAACCGGGCCGAATTTGCCAGTCTCGCGAACGGCCCGTAGGGGCGTGTCTCAATTGTATGAGATTTCATACACGCCCTGCTCCGCCGCTTGTTCAAAACTTTGTTGTCGGGAAATGGCCGTCCCCGCACGTAAACTTCGATGGCTGATTCACACCGCTTTTGGAATTCTTCTATTGGCCGGAAATCGATCGTAGCGCTGACGGGCTCCATTTTCCTCATCTTCCTCCTGGGTCACCTCGCGGGCAACCTGCAGGTGTTCGGCGGACCGGAACCCATCAATGCGTATGGGGAGACCCTGCGAAAGTTTCCGATCTTTCTCTGGGGCGTGCGCGCCTTCTTCCTCCTGGCTTTTCTGACGCATATCTATGTGACGATCTGGCTGACGCTCCAGAACCGCGCGGCGCGCCCTGTGCCGTACGCGAAGGGGAGCACCATTCAGGCGTCGCTTCCGTCACGGACCATGATTGTCTCCGGACTTTTGATTCTCTTCTATGTAATATATCACCTGATGCACTACACGCTGGGCAATGCGCATCCGGATCTGTTCAAAGGAACGGACGCCATGGGACGACACGACATCTACCGCATGGTCGTGGCCAGCTTCCGCATTCCCGCCATCAGCATCGTCTACATCGCGGCGATGGTGGTGCTTGCGCTGCACATCCGGCACGGCGTTCACTCGCTCTTTCAGACATTCGGATGGAACAATCCACTGTGGGATAAGCGGCTCAAGGTGGTCGCAGGTCTCTTCTCATTTCTCATCTTTGTGGGATATACGTCAATTCCCGCTGCTGTACTCGCGGGCCTTTTGAAACTGCCCGGGGAATAGCGGGACAATAAGGATAATCAACATGGCATTGGATGCACACATACCGTCGGGCCCGCTTGCTGAAAAGTGGGACAAACACAAGTTCAATCTGAAGCTCATCAATCCGGCCAATAAGCGGAAATACGAGATCATCGTAGTGGGGACCGGCTTGGCCGGCGCATCCGCTGCAGCGAGTCTCGCGGAGCTCGGGTATAACGTTAAAACCTTTCACTTTCAAGACAGTCCCCGGCGGGCGCACAGCATTGCGGCCCAGGGCGGGATCAATGCCGCAAAAAATTACCAGAACGACGGGGACAGTGTCTATCGTCTCTTCTATGATACCGTAAAGGGCGGAGACTTCCGCGCCCGCGAAGCCAACGTTCACCGTCTGGCGCAGGTCAGCGTAAACATCATTGACCAGTGCGTTGCGCAGGGCGTTCCCTTTGCCCGCGAGTACGGCGGGCTTTTGGCCAACCGTTCCTTCGGCGGCGCGCAGCTGATGCGCACGTTCTACGCACGCGGTCAGACCGGACAGCAACTCCTCTTGGGCGCATACCAAGCGCTGGCCCGCCAGATCGGCGCGGGCACCGTGAAAAACCATCCGCGCACGGAGATGCTGGACGTTATCATGATCGACGGGAAGGCCCGCGGCATCGTGGTGCGTGACCTCGTTACCGGCCAGATTTCTTCACACATGGGTCACGCCGTGGTCCTTGCCACAGGCGGCTACGGGAACGTCTTCTATCTCTCCACCAACGCAAAGGGATGCAACGTTACCGCCACGTGGCGCGCGCACAAGCGCGGAGCCTTCTTTGCCAACCCGTGCTATACGCAGATTCACCCCACCTGTATTCCGGTGGCGGGTGACCATCAGTCCAAACTGACCCTGATGTCTGAGTCCCTCAGAAACGACGGGCGGGTCTGGGTTCCTAAGAACAAGGGTGAAACTCGCAGACCGGATCAGATCCCGGAAGCGGACCGTGATTACTACCTGGAAAGACGTTATCCAAGTTTCGGCAACCTGGTTCCCCGCGACATCGCTTCACGCGCAGCCAAGATGGTCTGTGATGAAGGCCGCGGTGTGGGTCCCATGGGTCTTGGCGTGTACCTCGACTTTGCCGATTCCATCAATCGTGTGGGAGAGAGCACCATCCGTGAGCGTTACGGAAACCTTTTCCAGATGTATGACCGAATCACAGGCGAAGATCCCTACAAAACGCCCATGCGCATTTTTCCCGCCGTCCACTATACGATGGGCGGGCTCTGGGTGGATTACAATCTGATGAGCAATGTGCCGGGACTGTTTGTTCTTGGTGAGGCCAACTTCTCCGACCACGGCGCCAACCGACTGGGAGCCAGCGCTCTTATGCAGGGTCTGGCAGACGGATACTTTGTCCTGCCGTACACCATCGGGGACTATCTGACCAAAGTGGGCACGGACACCGTGAGCGCGGATCATGCCGAAGCCAAACGCACAGAAGCAGAAGTAACGGACATGACCAAGAAACTGCTTTCCGTCAACGGAACGCGCAGCGTCGATTCCTTCCATAAAGAGCTGGGCAAACTCATGTGGGAAAACTGCGGCATGGCCCGGAACAAGAAAGGATTGGAAGAAAATCTCAAGAAGATCCCGGCGCTCAAAGAAGAGTTCTGGAAGAACGTGCGTGTGCTGGGTTCAGGAGAAGAATTCAACCAGTCGCTCGAAAAAGCCGGCCGCGTGGCGGACTTCCTGGAGGAAGCCAAGCGCAACGATGACAAATTCTCTTACGTTGCAGCCTGGGAATGGAAGAAAGGCGGGGCTCCAGTCCTCAACAAGGAACCGCTTGAATTCGAAAACGTAAAACCCGCGCAGCGCAGCTATAAATAGAGGGACCGCAAATCATGAAACTTACACTTCACATTTGGCGCCAGAAGAACAAAGACAGCAAGGGCAGTATGCAGCAGTACCAGCTGGAGCATGTCAGCCCGGACATGTCGTTCCTTGAAATGCTGGACGTGCTCAACGAACAGCTGATCGAGAAGAAAGAAGATCCAGTGGCCTTTGACCACGACTGCCGCGAAGGGATCTGCGGTATGTGCGGCCTCGTCATCAACGGGGTGGCCCACGGACCGGAAAAGGGAACCACAACGTGCCAGCTTCACATGCGCAAGTTCAAAGACGGCGACGTTGTTCACATTGAACCGTGGCGCGCCAAAGCGTTTCCTGTGATCAAAGACCTGGCTGTGGACCGCGGCGCTTTTGACCGCGTGATTCAAGCAGGCGGTTTTGTTTCCATCAACACCGGATCAGCTCCGGAGGCGAATGCCGCACCGGTTCCCAAGCACATGTCTGATCTCGCGATGGACGCCGCCCAATGCATTGGATGTGGCGCATGCGTGGCTTCCTGTAAGAATGCCTCCGCCATGCTCTTTGTTGCCGCAAAGGTCAGTCACCTGGCGCTTCTCCCGCAGGGCCAGCCCGAGCGGGCCCGCCGCGTGCACCGTATGGTATCCCAGATGGACATGGAAGGCTTTGGAAACTGCACCAACCAATACGAGTGCGAGGCGGCCTGTCCCAAAGAGATCAGCGTACGCTTCATTGCTCAGATGAACCGCGATTATCTCAAGTTCTCTCTCCAGGAAACGGAAAAACTCGCGGCCCGTGAAGCGGGTGGAAGCGGCTAGAGCCGCTGCTTGATCTTTGCGGTGGGCGCACGGTCGTCGGGCGCTTTGTCGTTCAAGGGAGCCGTCGCATGAAAGGCATCCAACGTCTGATAGTTCTTGGATTGGCTCTTCTTGTCCCGGCCGCCGTTTTCCCATATGAGTATCTGGATTTTGACACTACCCGCTGGGATGCGGATACTCTCCTTCCCTTTGTTGAAAAGGGAAAGGTCGGCTATCTGGATCAAAAAGGAAAGCCCGTTCTGCCCGCCCAGTTTGAATACGGCGGCTTCTTTGGATCGGGCCGTGCCTTGGTCCGCGCAAACGGCAAGTACGGCTACATTGACCGGGAAGGAACGTTAGTCATACCCCTCCAGTTCGACGGCGCCTCAGAGTTTCAGGGCGGCGTGGCGCCCGTAAGCAGCCAGCGGGGAGGGAGATCGTTCGCGAAGCTCATCGACACCAAAGGCGCGGCGGTAGAGCAGCACGAATTTGTAAGCATCCGGCACTGCAATGGAGTTCTCTTTGCCCAGGATGTCAGGGACGGAAACTGGGCCGTCATGCTCCCAAACGGCCGGGTCATCACGGAATACCTCTTTGCTGAATCCGTGGATCACAATACGGAGTCCACACCCGACTGGGCTGACCGCGATTTTGTTGAAATGCGTCCGGTCCTTGGCCGCGACATTCATCCCTCGGGGGGCCTGATTCAGTACACGGCCAAGGGAAAATACGGGTACATGGATCTCCAAGGGAACATTGTGCTTCCGGCCCGCTACGATTTTGCCCATTCTTTCCGCGGCGATGAAGCGGTGGTCAAAGAGGGAGGTCGATGGGGTATCATCAACCGCTCCGGCAAGTACGTGATGGAGCCAAAGTATGACCGACTGCAGGGTGCAGGGTTCAGTGAAGGGTTGTGCGGCGTTCGTGTGGGCAGGCGGTGGGGCTACATGGACCGGAGCGGCGCTGTCGTCATCAAGCCGCAGTTCTTGTACGTAGACGAGTTTTCTGACGGCATGGCTGGGTTTGCCGCGGACTCCGGATATGGCCGTCAGCGTTTCAAATTCGGTTACATTGACCGTGCCGGACGAATCGTTCATCCAGCCGGCCGCGTGGCGATCGGCCCCTTCCGAAACGGACATGCGTGGCAGATCAGTTCCATCTGTTCAGGAATGCAGGCGATCATCGATAAGCGCGGTCAACCCTACGTTCCTCAAGGGATGGTAGAGCTCAGCCGGATGAGCCCCAATACTTGGACATTCACCGGTGAGGACTCACGCCAGGTGGTTGTTGATGCGCAGACAAAAGTGGAACTTATCAGGACGCGGGACCCGGTGGATCGCCTGTTTCCTGTTACCCCTTCGATCTTCCAAGTACGCTTTTCTGACAGCCGCGAACGAGTCGACTACGGATACATCGACGCACAGGGTAGTGTGATAGCGCGCTTCTCCGCGACAACCGCCGCCGACATAAAGAGGGTGCGTTCTCAGTTCTGATTCCCGCCGACAAACGTCATGCAGGCAGCATGATCCTGCGTCTTTTGTGGGGGCGCCTCCGGTCGCTTTCGGATTTCGCGTGACAAAAGCGCCGGAGCGGTTCATTGTGCGCCCCAATGATCCAGTTTGAGCGCGAGCATTTCTTTTCACGGCTGATCTGGCTGTTTCCTGCGGCTTTTGCGGTTCACATTGTGGAAGAATCCCTGGGCTTTTCTGAATGGGTAACGAACGTCCTTCAGGGGCAAATGAACGTCAGTCTCTTCTACATCAACAACGCGGGCTTCATGGTAGTACTCTTCACATTGACTGCGCTCGCGGCACGGAAGCGCGCCGGGTGGTCAACGTTTCTTCTGTTTTTGTGGGTGAGCGGCCAGCAGTTTTGGAATTTCGTTTTTCACATCTATTCGGAGGCGCACTTTCACGCGCACTCCCCCGGCTATTTTTCAGCTATTTTCCTATACTTTCCCATCTATCTCTATCTGTCTTATCTGGCAGTGCGCGAAAAGTATCTGAAGCCGGCGCCATTGCTTGTGGCATTCGCCGCCGGCGCTTTTGGAATGTGGTTCACCATCTGGTCCGGTCTGTATCACTTTGAGTCGTTTCCGTGGAGCAAGTGGATCGGCTGATTTATGAAAAGCGGCAGCGCGGCTTTCCGCCTTCAATACTGTCGCACGCCCGGTAGGTTCACTTTGTGAAACTGAAGTCTTTCCAATTGTCCGGCTTGCCGGCCGCGCGCCGCTTTGCGGGAATATTCTCACGGATCTGCCACCAATAGTAATCCACTTCGTCGCGGCCCTTCCAAGCGGGGAATGAGGCCGGGACGGTAAAGCCGTGGACGGGTTTGATTCCAAACCTTGCTTCCACAACGTGGAAGAACTCATGCATGTATACATGGGGATAGAATCCAATTCCATTGGGGCGAGGGCAGCCGCCGCAGTTCATATAGTCGAGACCGGGGTCGTAATGGTAGAACTGCACGCCGATGTTGATATTTCCGCGGCGCAGGTTTTTCCCATCAATCTTGAAGGCGCGCGCGCCGCCGTGCTGTGTCAGCGGGTCTGTGCCCCACCAGAAGAGAAAAACAACGTCCGCCGCCTGGGCCCTCTGTCGGAGCTGTTCGCCCAGCGGCCCGGTGACACGGTCGATGATGTCATCGCCCCGGTTAGATGGATCCCGGGTGACGCCGTTGCCCATTTCGCGCCCGTCATCCAGTTGGACTTCAACAGGGTCGACAACATTCATGCGGTCAAACGTCACATCGAACCGGCCGTCACTCATTGCGCGGAGCGTTCGTTGCAGGGAATCCTCCGACATATCCGCCAGCTCCACGTCTCCTTTCTTGATCTTGAGCGGGGAACTGGACACCTGTTCCGTTCTCCCGTCCAACATCCTGCGGTTCCATTTGAAGCGCAAGAGACCGATTCGAAGTGAGAATATTTTTGCGGTGTACTCCGGTTTCACATTTTTCTGCGCCAGACCCTTGGCGCGTTCTGCCACCTTCAAATAAAATTCCGGATGATACGACTCCATCTCAAGACGGCCGTGTGAGCCCGATTGTGAAAAAGCGATCATGTCGCGGAGGATGCGGATGGCTTCATCGTATTCGTCGCGGGCCAGCGCTCCATGCGCTTGCAGCGCCATCGCGGAGGCAAATTCCGCTTCAATGTCTGCGTTCTTGTTGATCTTTCTAATCCGGTCCCAATACTCAAAAACCAAATCATACTTATAGCGACGCAGAGCATGGTTGGCATACGGACGCAAATACGCTCTCGCATGGTCCGCGAGCGCAAGCGCGGGGCGGCTCCCTGGCGGTTGGCCCTCTGCAGCGTTTAAGAGAAAATCCAGTCCCGCTTGGTATT
>JACPZR010000378.1 GCA_016195395.1 Spirochaetia bacterium | reverse complement strand
CAGTCTTCTTGGCTTTCTTGACCTTGGGTGGCGCCGGCTTCCGTCCCGGCCGAATGCTGATCTTGCCGCCTGCGGCTTCAATCTTCGTGCGTGCGCTGTTTGATGCAGCGTCAACGGTAAGGTTCAGGGCGCCTTTGATGTCTCCGGTTCCCAGAATCTTGATCGGCAGCTTGGGATCCGCTATCAGACCCAGCTTCTTCAGCTCATCCGGTCCAAGGTTACCGGCTGCGCCTTTCTTGGTCAGGCCCCAAAGATTGATCACCTGATATTCTTTCTTGTGGATGTTCGTGAAGCCGCGTTTTGGGATGCGGAGCAACAATCTCGTCTGCCCCCCTTCAAAACCGCGCTTCTGGCTGTAGCCCTGACGGGACTTCTGTCCTTTCTGGCCTTTACCACTCGTCTTACCCTTTCCAGAGCTCCGACCGCGTCCCAAGCGCATGCGCTTCTTACGGCTGCCGGGCGCCGGCTTCAACGGTTCGATTCCGCTCTTGCGGGGTTCCTTCTTCTCCTTTCGTGCAGGAAGAAGGGACGAATAATTCAATATTTCAGTCTTCTTTTCTTTCATTGCTTTCAGCCTTTTCTAAATCAGCCGCGCCGAGTATCGGCTCAGGCTCTCTTCTCGGTAGTCGCCTCAACCGTCAGCATGTAAGCGACCTGATCAATCATGCCCTGGATAACGGGGGTTACTTTATGGATCCGTTCGTGTCCAACACGACGCAGACCCAAAGCCCGCAGTGTGCGGCGGTGTATAGGAAACCGCCCGATGGGGCTTTTTACGAGTTTTACTTTTACAAATTGCTCTGCCATGGTCTTCTCCGCTTATTCGCGCCCAAACACTTGGTTCAGGGAAATTCCGCGTTTCTTGGCTGACATGCTCGGCAGTTCCAGGCGCCGCAGTGCGTCCATGGTTGCGCGAGTAACGTTGATGGCATTCTTGGATCCTACCACTTTTGAAAGAACGTCATGCACGCCGGCCTGCTCTACAACCGACCGTACAGCTTCACCCGCAATGATCCCGGTTCCAGGAGTTGCAGGGCGAAGAATCACAGTGGTAGCCTTGAAAGATCCTTCCACTTCGTGTGGAATGGTGTTCTTCCGGGTCAGGTGCACTTTCACCATGTGACGGCGGGCGGTCTCAATGGCTTTACGAATCGCGTCAGGGACTTCGTTCGCTTTCCCAATTCCCATACCCACGCGGCCTGATTGATCGCCTACCACGGCCAGAGCGTTGAAGGAGAAACGACGTCCCCCTTTCACCACCTTGGATACACGGTTGATTTTTACGACCTTCTCGGCCAGTTCTTTCTCTATCTCTTGGTGCAACATTGACTAGAACTCCAACCCTTTCTCTCTGGCCGCTTCAGCAAACGCTGCAATGCGGCCGTGGTACAAGCGACCGCGTCGATCAAGAACCACTTTCGTAATTCCCTTCTCCTTTGCGCGGGCAGCGATCAGTTCGCCCAGCTTCTTAGCCGCATCCTTGTTACGCCCGCCCTTGATGGCCTCGTCCTGCGTAGATGCTGCGCAAAGCGTTGTGCCTTTGGCATCGTCAATGATCTGCACCGAAATGTATCGGTTCGACCGGTTGACCACCATGCGCGCCCGAAATGACTTCGGGCGGATTGATAAACGGGTTCTCTGCACCCGGCGCTGAAGACGCTCTCTTTTCTGAACAAGACGTTCCATACAATTACCCTAAGCGGATTACTTCCCTTTACCGGCTTTCCCGGTTTTACCGGCTTTCCGGCGAATGACTTCGTCTGCGTACTTAACACCTTTGCCTTTATACGGCTCCGGCGGTCGTAGCGCGCGAATCTCGGCGGCCACTTGGCCCACCTTCTGACGGTCGATCCCAGTCAGCTCGATCTTGGTCTGGTCCGTGACCTGGGCCTTAATGCCCGCGGGCAACGGATACTTCACGTCATGCGAGTATCCCAGAGAAAACGACAGCTCTGCGCCTTTCAGCTGTGCGCGGTATCCCACGCCCACCAGCTCGAGCTTCTTCATCCAGCCCTTGCTGACGCCGATGACACAGTTGTTCAAGATAGCGCGGGCCATCCCGTGTTTGGCGCGCAGTGCACGCTCATCGTTCTTTCTTTCGAGCTTCGCTGAGGTGCCCTCAACAACCAGACTGATACCTTCTGGGAGAGGAGACATTACCTCGCCCAGAGGACCTTTCACGGCCAGCTCATGACCTTTGGCGGTCACCTGAACTCCCTGAGGGAGCGCAATGATAGCTTTTCCCACTCTAGACATATTCGATCACCATACCCGGCAGATTATCTCGCCGCCGACGTTCAGACTGCGCGCGCGGCGTCCCGTCATCACACCCTGTGAGGTCGAGACTATCGATATACCCAGGTTATTCCGCACCGGTCTCAGGTCTTTTGCCTGAACATAGTACCGACGACCGGGTCGCGAAACACGTTCCATCTGCTGGATGACGGGCTCCTTCTCGAAGTATTTCAGTTTCACTTCTAAGTCCGACTTGCGGCTTTCTTTCTTTACCGTATAGTTCTCAATGAATCCCTCTTTCTTGAGTATATCCAAGATAGAAAGTTTCAGTTTAGAACCCGGAAAGCTGACGTGACTCTTCTTTGCATTCGAAGCATTCCGAATGCGCGTCAGCATATCTGCAATAGGATCACACAGACTCATGCATTCAACCTCACCAAGACGACTTAATTACGCCGGGGATTTGGCCAAAGCCGGCCAGTTTACGGAAACAAATACGGCACATATTGAACCGACGCATAAAACCACGCGGTCTACCACACACAGGGCAACGGTTGTGATGCCGCACCTTGAAGGCGGGTTTCCGATTGTGCTTCTCTATTTTGCACTTCTTCGCCATGTATTACCTCAAAACTCTACTTGATTAGTTCTTCCGGAAAGGCATTCCCAATCCGGCAAGCAGAGCCTTCCCCTCTTCTACATTCTTTGCTGTAGTCACTACTGTGACGTTCATTCCGTGGTATGTATCAACCTTATCCACGTCGATCTCTGGAAAAATGATCTGCTCTTTAATGGAGAAATTGTAGTTTCCCCTTTCGTCAAAGCTCTTGCCGCTGATGCCTTTGAAGTCACGAACGCGCGGAAGAGCGATGCAGATGAGTCTCTCAAGAAACTCATACATCCTTTCTCCACGCAATGTTACGCAGCAACCCAGCGCCATGCCTTCACGGATCTTGAAACCCGCGATTGACTTGCGTGCAATTGTCTTTACGGGTTTCTGCCCTGCGATCAAGGTCATCTCTTCGATTGCTGATTCCAACGCCTTAGGGTCTGTGGCCGCGTCACCGACGCCGACATTCAATACGACCTTCTCAAGCTTAGGCACCTGCATCACTGATTTGAAGCCAAATTGCTTCATCAGATCAGGCACGACCTTTTCGCGGTATGTTTTCTGCAACCCCGCCATCATTACACCTCTTTGCCTTCAGGCCGCGATACACGGACTTTCTTGTCCTTGTCTGCACGTCTGCCAAGACGGACGCCCTTCTTGGTTTTTGAATCATAGAACATAACGTTCGAGATGTGCATAGATGCTTCCACCTCGATCACCCCGCCCTTAGGGTTTTCCTGGGTGGGCCGCTGGAAGCGCTTGATTCGGTTTACGCCCTGCACATAGACCCGTTTCTTCTTGCGATCAATGTGCATGATCTTGCCGCGCTTCCCTTTCTGGGAGCCGGAAACCACCACGACCTCATCACCGCTTTTCAGTTTTGTCTTCAGTTCCATCACAATATACCTGCCGTTACAGTACTTCCGGCGCTAGAGAAACAATCTTCAGGAATTTCTTGTCCCGAAGTTCACGGGCCACGGGCCCAAAGATACGCGTCCCTTTGGGGTTCAGCTTATCATCAATCAGTGCGCACGCATTGTCATCAAACCGGATCAAAGATCCGTCGGCGCGGTGGATTTCCTTTCTCGTCCGCACGACAACGGCCCGCTGCACTGCTTTGGCATGCACCTTTTTGCCGGTGGCATCTTTCTTTCCGTACGCGGGCTGCGCATCTTTCACAGCCACAACGATAACGTCGCCTACGGAGGCATAACGTCTTCCGCTGCCGCCAAGGACACGAATACACAAAACCTTCCGGGCTCCCGTGTTGTCCGCGACGTCGAGGTATGTTTCCTGTTGAATCATGACGCACCCTCCACGATCTTCTGCAGTCTATAACGCTTATCTTTGGAAAGCGGACGTGTTTCCACTGCTATCACCAAGTCGCCCGTTTTGGATTCATTCTTTTCATCGTGAATCTTGTATTTCTGCGATCTGCGCATAGCCTTCTTGAGCAAAGGGTGAACCTTCACCATCTCAACAAGGATCACCCGTGTCTTCGACATCTTGTCGGAAACCACCTTGCCAGTGATCGTGCGTCGCGTTTTCTTTTCTTTCTCTGATGACATCGTCTACTCCGGACTACTTGGCTTTCTTCGCCTTGTCCTTGGCTTTAGATTCTTTGGGTTCCTTCGCCGCTTTCGTCGCCTTTACTTCCTTCTCTTTCGGCTCCGCCTTTGCCTTCGGCGCTTCTTTGGCCTTGGACTTTTCGGCCCCTTTGCCGCCCTTCGACTGCTTGGCTTCTTTTTCCAGCTTCTTGGCGGTCTTTTCGGATTTCGGCTTCACAGTGGCTTTGCCAGCTGTGCGCTCGCTTCTCACCGTGAGAATCCGGGCAACGTTGCGCTTCAGGTTGCCGATCCGTGACGGATCCGGAAGAGAGCGCGCGGTTGCGTAGGTGAACCGCAGTTCACGCATTTCCGCTTTCGCCAACTCGAGCTGCTTCGTCAGCTCCTCATCGGTCATTTCGTGATATACCGTGCCCATGCTTACAACAGTTCCTTCTTAGCAAATTGCGTCCGAATCGGGAGTTTATGAGCAGCCAAGCTGAACGCTTCCTTAGCCGTGATTTCTTCAATCCCGCTGATCTCAAACAGCACCCGGCCCGGCCGGATCACTGCTACCCAGTATTCCGGGTTCCCTTTACCGCTACCCATACGAGTCTCGGCCGGCTTCTTCGTTACCGGTTGGTCAGGGAATATCCTGATCCAGATCTTTCCACCGCGCTTCACGCGGCGCGTCATGGCGCGACGTGCAGCTTCGATTTGGCGCGCTGTCAAGCGCCCCGATGTGATGGCCTTCAAGCCGTATTCACCGAAACTAACGCTGGCTCCACGGGTGGCTTTGCCCTTAAGGCGCCCCCGCTGCCGCTTGCGATATTTTACCTTCTTAGGTGCGAGCATGGCTTAATCCCTGTTTCCTCTTCCCTGACGGCGGGGCAGAGTTTCCTCTTCAACTTTGTCCTGCCCTGGCAGGTAGTCGCCGTGATAGGTCCAGACCTTCACTCCGATCTTTCCGTACGTCGTCATCGCTTCGCTGAATGCATATTCGATCTTTGCACGCAGTGTGTGCAACGGTACGCGACCATCTTTGTATTGCTCTGTGCGTGACATGTCCGCGCCATTGAGACGCCCTGAGACCATGATTTTCACGCCCTCAACGCCGCCCCGCATAGCTCCGCGGAGCGCCTGTTTCATCACACGACGGAAGGGCATCCGCTGTTCCAGCTGTTGACCAATCGTGTCGGCGATCACCTGGGCCACGGTTTCCGGCTTTTTGACCTCAACGATGCTGAGCGACAGCGGTTTTACGACGAACTTTTTGAGCTCCGCTTTGGCAGCTTCGATGCTCGCGCCTTTCTGCCCGATAATCACACCGGGGCGCACCGTGTAGATATTCACGTTGATCTTCTCGGGAAAACGCTCAATGATCGTCTTCACGATGCCGGCACGCTTAAAACGCTTTCCAAGAGTCCTGCGGATGGCCAGGTCCTCGTGCAGGTTCTTCGTGTAATCTTCGTTGGCGTACCATACAGAGTCCCAGCTCCGTGTGATGCCCAAGCGCAGTCCGATTGGATTTACTTTTTGACCCATTAATTTTACCTGTTACTCGTCGCTCAACACTACTGTAATATGACTTGTCCGCTTGAGGCGACGCATCCCGCGACCGCGTGCTCTTGGACGAAAGCGCTTGAGAACCGGCCCGCCGTCCACGTACACTTTCTTCACGAACAGCTCCCCGTCTTTGATGCTGCTCTTTGCAAAAGCCGCATTGGCTCGTGCAGATTTCAGCACCTCAAGCAGAAGGGCCGCGCCCTTCCGGGGGATAAATTTCAAAATGTCGCTCGCTTCCGCGTAGCTGTATCCACGGATCTCGTCTGCCACAAGGCGTACCTTGCGCGGCGCGACCAGGAGAAATTTGGCACTAGCTTTTGTTTCCATGTTACTTCGGCGCCGCCTTGACCTTCTTATCCAAGCTCGTATGTCCTTTGAACGTACGCGTGGGAGAGAATTCGCCCAGTTTGTGACCAACCATGTTCTCGTGGATGTAGACGGGGATGAACTTATTCCCATTGTGGAGCATGATCGTGTGACCGATCATCTCGGGGAAAATCGTCGACCGTCGTGACCACGACTTGAACGGCTTCTTGTTGTTTTCAGCATTCATGCGGTTGATCTTCGCCATCAGCGATTCAGCCACATAAGGACCTTTTTTCAGTGATCTTGCCACAAATATACCTCTCGTTACGTCGCGATCCGTTTATTCACGCGGCGCTGCACGATGAACGTGCTGGATTTGTTCCGCTTCTTACGGGTCTTGTATCCCTTGGTGGGCTGGCCCCAGGGAGAAACGGGGTGACGACCACCCGAGCTCTTACCTTCACCACCACCCAGCGGGTGATCGATCGGGTTCATGGCCACACCGCGGACTTTAGGACGACGTCCCATCCAGCGTGCACGACCTGCTTTCCCGATGCTCACCAAGCTGTGATCCAAGTTTCCAACAATGCCAATGACGGCCGTGCACTTCTGGTGCACCTTGCGAATCTCCCCCGACGGAAGTTTGAGAGATACATACTCCCCTTCTTTCGCTGCGAGCGTAGCATATCCACCGGCGCTGCGGGCAATCTGCGCGCCACGACCCGGCTGCAGTTCGATGTTATGGATGTTGGTTCCCAACGGAACTTCTTCCAATGGAAGGCAGTTGCCCACGCGGACCGGCGAACCTGACCCCGAGAGAACCTGCTGCCCTTTTTCCAAACCATCTGGAGAGATGATGTAACGGTATTCGCCGTCAGCGTACTTGATTAGAGCAATGTTCGCGGTACGATTGGGGTCGTACTGAATCGAGGCGACGCTGCCGGGAATTCCCTGCTTGTCCCGCTTGAAATCGATGATGCGGTACATGCGCTTGTTCCGGCCGCCTTTGCGGCGCATAGCAATCCGGCCCCTGTTATTGCGACCCGCTTTGTAGTTGAGCATCTCAAGCAACGGCTTGTGGGGCTCCTCATCGCGGACCTGCGAATAATCCAGAACCGACTGCCAGCGCAGTGTCGGAGTGATTGGTCTAAACTTCTTAACACCCATGACTTATAGCCTCTATGCCGTCTTCGTGAAGTCTATGCTCTGTCCGGAGGCCAGCGTAACGATGGCTTTCTTCCAGGACGGAAGCTTGATTTTGCTATAGCGGAAGCGCTTCTTCTTGCCGGGATTCACAAGTACGTTGATCTTCACCGCTTTCACCTGAAAGAGGTGATGCAGCGCCTGTCGGATCGACTCCTTGTTGGCCTCCGGATGCACACGGAATGAATAGCGATTCACATCCTTGCGCGGGTTCTTGATGGTTTCCGTCTTTTCAGTGATGACGGGACTCTGTATGACGTCGTTCAGATCCATCACTTCCTCCCGTAATGATCCGCGATATACTTGAGCGCGGAGTCTGCGATCAATACATGACCGCTGTTATAGAGTTCGGGCACCGTGAGCCGGCGCACGTGGATGAAGTTCACAACGGGAATGTTTCCCATTGACTTCTTCAGTTTGAGATCATCGGTATCCGCAACAAATGCGATGCGGCTGCCCGGAATCAGGCCCGTCTTCTTCAGCGCGCTGTAAACGGTCTTGGTGCTGAATTCAGTCAGCCCCATATCTTCCATGATGCTGATCGCGCCTTGGCCGCCCTTCTTCACTAGAATGGACGATAAAGCAAGATTCCGCAGATCCTTGTTCAACTTCACACGGAAATCGCGCGGCTTGGGTCCGTGCACCGTAGCCCCGTGTCTCCATTGAGGAGCGCGCGTACTACCTTGGCGTGCATTACCCGTGTGCTTCTGGCCCCACGGCTTCTTACCACCGCCGCTTACATCGCTGAAACCTTTAACGCTGCGGCTTCCCTGGCGGCGGTTTCGTTGTTCCGTCCGCATGGCCGTGTGAATCACGGTTACGTTTACTTCGCCGTCGAACACGGAGGCAGGCAAATCCACTTCGCCTACGAGCTTGCCCGTTTTGTCGTACTTCTTAGCTTTCATTGGATCATGGCCTCAATCGCTACGATACCTTGGCGCGGCCCCGGGACTGGTCCGTTTACAAAGATCAAATTTGTTTCCACATCAATGCGGAAAATCTTCAGTTGCACAGCAGTGACACGGCTTGCGCCCATATGACCAGGCGCTCTTTTCCCTTTGAAGACGCGGGACGGAAAACTGTGAGCACTCTGCGATCCAGGTTCACGGTGGAACTTGGAACCGTGTGTTGCGGGTCCCCCGTGGAAGCCGTGGCGCTTGGTGCCGCCTTGGAATCCTTTCCCTTTCCGAATGCCGATGATCTTTACTATCTCACCGGGCGCGAAAATATCAGCTTTTACTTCCTGGCCGACTTCAACAGCCATGCCGGCGTCGCGGAATTCCTTCAGGTGACGGTGCGGCAGGAGGCCGTTCGTCTTGAAATGCCCAATCTCGGCCTTGGTCAGAACCTTTTCACGCACAGGTGAAAAAGCCAGCTGAACTGCCTGATACTTGTCCTTCTCGGTGGTGCGGACCGCTGTTACGCGGCACGGACCTGCCTCGAGGACGGTGACTGGAATGATACGACCCTTGTCATCAAAGGTCTGCGTCATCCCTATCTTGCGTGCTAGAATTCCCTTCGCCATTGCCCTTTGCTCCGAAATCAGCTCTTAATGTCTACACTCACACCAGCGGGCAACTGCAGCTTCATCAGCGCATCCACGGTGTCCGGATTCGTGTTCATGATATCAATGAGTCGCTTGTGCGTCCGAACTTCGAACTGCTCACGCGCCTTTTTGTTTACGTGCACGGACCGGAGCACCGTGAACCGCTCCACTCCTGTTGGGAGTGGAATCGGTCCGGAGATCTCGGCTCCCGTTCTGCGCGCCTTTGCTACGATCTCGGCGGCAGAGCGGTCGATCAACTTGTGATCGATTGCCTTAAATTTAACTCGGTTGCGCTGTGCCATTGTTATTCCACAATCTCTGCAACGACTCCGGAACCCACGGTCTTGCCGCCTTCACGGATAGCAAACTTGAGGCCCTTATCCATTGCGATGGGGGTAATCAGTTCCACATCCACGGAGATGTTGTCACCGGGCATTACCATTTCCGTGCCCTTGGGCAGTACGATGGTTCCGGTAACGTCCGTTGTGCGGAAGTAGAACTGAGGACGATAGTTGTTAAAGAACGGAGTGTGACGTCCGCCTTCTTCTTTCGTCAGTACGTAAACTTCAGCTTTAAACTTCTTGTGCGGGGTGATGGAACCCGGCTTGGCCAGAACCTGACCGCGCTGGATGTCTTCTTTCTTCACGCCGCGGAGGAGGAGACCAACGTTGTCCCCTGCTTGTGCGAAGTCGAGCTGTTTGCGGAACATTTCGATACCAGTTACAACGGTCTTGATGGTGTCGGTGATTCCAACCAGTTCAAGTTCTTCGTTGAGGCTCAATTTGCCTTGGTCAACACGGCCAGTTGCCACGGTTCCACGACCGGTGATCGAGAACACGTCTTCCACAGACATGAGGAAGTCTTTGTCAACCGCGCGCTTGGGATCCGGAACGTACGTGTCGAGAGTCTCAACAAGCTTCAGGATCGCAGGTCCGCCGAGGTCGGTCTCATCGCCTTCGAGGGCTTTCAGAGCTGAACCACGAACAAACGGAGTGTCTTTCGGGAAGCCGTATTTCACGAGAAGATCTTTCACTTCTTCCTGAACCAGTTCCACCATTTCGTCGCGCTCATCTGCTTTGATGGCGTCGACTTTATTGAGGAACACAACGATGTAGGGAACGCCTACTTGGTTGGCCAGAAGGATGTGCTCACGGGTTTGCGGCATAGCACCGTCAGTGGCAGACACAACGAGGATTGCGGCGTCCATTTGAGCCGCGCCCGTGATCATGTTCTTCACATAGTCAGCGTGGCCCGGGCAGTCAACGTGCGCGTAGTGGCGCTTCTCAGACTCATACTCTTGGTGAGAGGTAGCAATGGTAATACCACGCTCGCGCTCTTCCGGAGCATTGTCGATTTGACCATAATCCACGGCCTTATTCCGACCGCCGAGTTTCTTGGCTAGCACGTGCGTAATCGCCGCTGTGAGCGTTGTCTTGCCATGGTCAACGTGACCGATGGTTCCTACGTTTACGTGAGTCTTCGACCTGTCGAATTTTTCCTTTGCCATTGTTTTTACTCCTCGTTCTTCCTTAACCTAACCAGAACTTAAACTGCGGCCTTAGCCGCGAGCTCCTGAGCAATGCTCGACGGAACTTCTTCGTAATGCTTGAACTGCATGGTGTAACTTGCGCGGCCCTGTGAGAAGCTGCGGATGTCCGTTGCGTATCCAAACATTTCAGAAAGCGGAACTTCCGCTTGAACTACACGCGCATTCCCGCGCTGATCCATTGTGCCGATGCGTCCACGGCGACGGTTCAAGTCTCCCACGACGTCACCCAT
>JACPZR010000037.1 GCA_016195395.1 Spirochaetia bacterium | reverse complement strand
TTGAGAACAACCGACGCCGGTCAGAGACCATCACAGCCCGCGAGGCACAGCGGATTCTTAAACGCAATGCGGACGGAACCATGGCTGCGTGGCTGGAAGAGGGCAACCTCGTGATCTATAGGGACGGCCGTCTGCGCGATGTAGCGCTTGGAAGCCCGGGGACCGCGTTCAACGTATCGAGCGGTGGAGAGTACGTTGTGGTCACTGTTCCCAAGAAAGACGGCTGTCACCCGGTGATTATCCGAACATCGGACCTCACCATGCAGTCGTCTCCCGTGGCCCTGTCCTGCGATGACCTGCCGGCGGTAACCGGTTCCGACGGGACCCTCTACGCCGTACAGAAAGGCGCTCTCACCGCGGGTCGGCCCACAGATGCGGAGCTCACACAGAAATCCAATGCGGCGAGCCTCGCGCCAAAGACTCTCAAAATCCTGAACCGACATATCATTGTGGACCTCCCGGACGGGTCCCTCTTGATTTTTGTGGGTGCCGCGGGACAGTATCGGATGTATCATTATTCGGGCAAGGGAACGGCGCGGCTGGCCTCGGAGAACGTCGCAAGACCCACAGTCTACATGAGCGACTCAACGGCGACAAAGGACCGCGTACTCGGCGTAATCTACGGAGGCACCAGCGGGCGTTATGTATTGCAGAAGCTCTCGGGCAATCCAGTTGCATTGAGCGGGGCCATCAAAGCGTCCGTGTCGCCCTCCGTGTTTTACGATCCTGACAAGGACTCCATCATCGGCATTGAAAATCTACAGCTGACGTTTACGGCGGGCGGAACCACTACGCTTCTACCCATCCGCGCAAGAAACTTCGTGGTCCTTCACGATACGATGGTGATGGAAGATTTGAAAGGACAGGTCTTGAGCCGGCCTGCACAGTTCAGCGCGCTTGAGCTGGCTCTGGTGGATCTCAGAAAAAAAGCCGAGGCCGGAAAAGGCGCCGCAAAGCCGTAACAAGCCCGCAGAGGAAATTATGGGGAACGAAGAACAATCCGTCGGCATAGAAAAACAGGTACGAGAAACACTCATGGCCCTGGGGGAAGATCCCAACAGAGAGGGCCTGCTGAAGACCCCTGAGCGCGTATCCAAAGCGATGGGCTTTCTGACGTCCGGATACAACATGGACCTGAAGACCATCGTCAACGATGCGGTCTTTTCAGACGTGAACCGGGGAATGATCATTGCCCGGGATATTGAAGTCTACAGCCTCTGCGAACACCACATGCTTCCCTTCTACGGCCGCGCGCACATTGGCTATATCCCGGATAAAAAGATCATCGGGCTGTCCAAGCTCCCGCGCATCGTAGACATGTTTGCCAGGCGCCTGCAGGTCCAAGAGCGGCTCACGGAACAGCTGGTCAACGCCATCAACGAGGTTCTAGAGCCCCAGGGTGTGGGTGTAGTCATAAAATGCCGGCACATGTGCATGATGATGCGCGGCGTGGAAAAACAGAACTCGGAAGTATTCACCAGCAGCATGGCGGGCGTCTTCAGCACCAATGAAGGCACGCGCATTGAGTTTTTGGACCTGATCCGCACCGGCAGCAAGTAAAGCGCGAAAAAACGCGAACCTGATGGGCCCTGCACGGTCTAACATGACGGCGCTCCTGCCCAGAGAAGAGCCGCGGCATAGGAAAGGCAGCCTTTGCCGCGGCTTTTTTTCTTTACGGCCCCTAAGTTTTGGGGATACTGGGTGCCGAATGTGTACCCGGACACATAGAGGCAGAATACATGAGTGACATAAT
>JACPZR010000408.1 GCA_016195395.1 Spirochaetia bacterium | reverse complement strand
GAGCTTCTCCGCGACCCCGGCGGGAAGATGACCATCGAGGAGGCCTTGAAGGCGCGTGAGCAGGGCCGGTTTGAGCGGTCCGCTCAGGACATTCCCTCCCTTGGTTTTGTGGACGGCGTTGTCTGGCTCACCGTTTCGATTACGAACGACACAGAGTTCAACGACTGGTATCTCTCCATCCGCTATCCCGCGCACGATCACATTTGGTTCTATGAAACAGACAACGGCATGGCTCTGCGCACGGAAGTGTCCGGCGACTCGCTTCCCTTTGCTTCAAGAGAGATCCGGATCCGCGACTTTGCTTTTGCTCTCCACATTCCTCCGGGGGAAACGCGGACGTACTTTGTGGCGCTCAAGTCCTGGAACTCGATGGTGCTCCCCGTTTACGTCAACCAGCTGATGCCGCTCATGGAAGAGGCGGGGGCGGAGACGTTGGTTTATGGAGTCTATCTGGGTTTGATCGTCGTGATCATCCTGTATAACGTCTTCCTGTATATTTCCGTACGCGACCGGTCCTATCTCTATTATGTGCTCTATCTTTTGGCGTTTGGACTCTTTCAGGCATCATTTTTGGGAGTGGCTCTCCAGTATTTTCTTCCGGAGCATCCTCTTCTTGTGGACCGGCTGAATCCAATACTGGGCGCATTTTCTTTCATTCTGGCGGGACTCTTTGCATTCCATTTTCTCCAGCTGGGCCGCCTGTCCCGCGTGTTTGCTTGGGCGTTCCGGATTCTTCTGGGCGCCACGATTGTTGCAATTCCCGCCATCGGGATATTTGGAAACCGGATCATCAATCTGTACGGCGTCGCGTGGCCCATCCTCCTGATGGCGGCCGGTGTCTGGATGCTAGGACGTGGATTTCGGCCGGCCAGGTTCTTTGTTCTCGCATGGTCCGGGTTTACGTTGATCGTCGTTCTCTGGACGCTCGCTGTGCGCGGGTTGATCATGAATGAGATTCTGTTCCGCTACGGGCTTCTGGCCGGATCGTCGCTTGAAGTGGTTCTTTTGTCCCTGGCCTTGGGCGACAGGATCAACATTCTTGAGATGGACCGACAGAAGGCCCTTGAAGAGCAACTGCACACCAAGACGCGGCTCTTGGAATCCTTCTACCGCTTTGTCCCCGTTCAGTTCATACGATTCCTGGGTTTGGAAAGTGTGGAGACAGTCCACCTGGGCGCGGGCGTCCGCCGCGATGTGACCGTACTCTTCAGCGATATGCGTGACTTCACCGCCTTGTCAGAGAGCATGTCCGCGGACGAAAACTTCCGCTTCATCAATGCCTACTTAAAACGCGTGGCCCCCGTGATCGACCGGCACGGCGGCTTCATCGATAAATTCATAGGCGACGCGGTGATGGCCATCTTCCCAGAATCGCCGGATGACGCTCTACGCGCCTCTCTCGAAATGATGAAAGAGCTCAGTGCTTATAATGAGCAGCGCACGGAAAAGGGACTGACCGCCATCCGGATCGGCATTGGGATTCACTCGGGCCCGGTGGTTCTTGGCACGGTGGGCACAGAAGGCCGGATGGATACGACGATCATTGGTGACACCGTCAACACGGCGTCGCGCATTGAAGGACAGACGAAGGTCCTCGGCGCGCCCATTCTCTTATCAGAAGCCACTCTCTCT
>JACPZR010000407.1 GCA_016195395.1 Spirochaetia bacterium | reverse complement strand
CTTCCAGTGGGTGGAGCCCTACAACGGAAAGCCGTTCACCCGCACGATTGACTACCTGAGCACAGAGATGGCCAAGCAGATCCTCAAAGAATACGAAGACTTCTTTGACGCCAAAGAGAAGTACATCCTGAAATACCTGCTGGTCAAGTGACGTCGGCGCCTGCCGGGGGCTTGTTCCGTCTTCGCCCCTGGCGCAATGCACAAAAGCGTAAAAATGCGTTTTTGCGCGGCCAAGTTAGAGTGGCCGCCGGCCCCCTGTTTGTTACCCTGATAGCACTCAGGAGGCTGACGTATGGGACTCTTCCAATGGTTTGCTGCCCGACACGACTGGGCTGTTGAATTTCTCCGCATGGTTCTGGGCGTATTGTTGATGGCCAAGGGCATCGAGTTCATGAGCGAGCATATGGCGGCCTTGGAGGCGCTGATCGGTCTCAAGGAATCCCCGTGGATCACCAGCATCTTTGCCCACTACATCATTTTTGCGCATCTCTTGGGTGGCGTGTTCATTACGATTGGCCTCGTCACGCGGGTAGCCGCTCTGGCCCAGCTTCCCGTCCTTTTGGGAGGTCTCTGTATTGTCTTTATTAGGGAGGGGTTATCCGGAAAATCCTCCAACCTTGAGTATACAGCGCTGATTCTGATGCTTCTGGTTATGTACCTGTTTTACGGCGGCGGCCGGCTGTCCGTAGACCATCTCCTTGAGACTCGGAGGGGAACTTGATCGTTTTCAAGTCGACGGGAGCAGGCGGCCCGCCGATATTGGCCCTATGCGCGAACTCGTGAAATTGGAATCCACGGCCGGAACCGGTTACTTCTATGTAGCCAGCCGCAATAAGAAGAAAACCACGGAAAAACTGGAAGTCATCAAGTATGACGCCAGAGCTCGCAAGCACGTAAAATTCGTGGAAAAGAAGATCAGCAAGTAATCGTTTTTAGCGGCCGCAGCGCCGTTCAAGAGACAAGCAAAGGACCCGCCTCCAGGTCCTTTTTGTTTTCCCTGCTTTGT
>JACPZR010000388.1 GCA_016195395.1 Spirochaetia bacterium | reverse complement strand
CAGCGTGGTGCCGCGCGGAAATTGCAGGGCCGCCTGAAGCGTGTGGAGTTCCTGCTTGGCCTTCGTGACCATGGGAAAGCGACGCGACCGCACCATGTCTCGGAGTTCTTCGGCCGGAAATACTCCGGATCGCGCCGCCCAGTTCTCTGCAAAAGCGGCGCAGTCGACCAGAACTTGGGCGCGCAGGGCAGGCGTTAGATCGTAATAGTCAAGGATGATGTCGCGGATGAGATTCCTCCGCACGCCTCGTGCCCGCCAGATCGAGATCCAGGCATTCCGTTCTTCCAAGGTGAGGCGTTGGAATAGTCGCAGCACGTCGATGGCAAAATCAAAGTCCCGGCCAAAGGCGCTGACGTCTTCGTCGAGCGCGCCCATCTCTTTCCAATCCGCAACATTTTTGAAATGTGTTTTCATCCCCAAAACGCCAAGGAGAGTCTCCGCCGGAATTTCAGGATGTGCCCGGTTGTAGCGGGCCAAGATTCCCAGAGGAAAAGGCCCCTTGTCCGGCGGAGGGGATAAGAGTTTCAGCGCCGACTGGTCAACCGCCAGACAAACCGGGCCGCGTGTTGCGACCCACGGAAGGCGGCACGCAGACGGGTCGGCGTTCAGGGCTTCAATATGGATGACTTGCCAATGCACGTGTGTTTCGTCGTATGGTTTGTGCGCGCCGCTCGTCGTGTCATTCTCTATTTGGTGTGCTTCCCCCTGCTCACGGGCCTTGTCGTGAGCGTGGGGGGATATTGTGCGGAAACACGTCTCGACATAGTGAAGGGGAGCAACTTCGTGGCTCTTGAGATCGGCGGTGTTGCGTCGCGTGTTGTCAATCCTCCTGGTTACACTCCGTTAAGCCAAATCCCATCACCATTGGTGCAGTCTTTGATTTACCAGGAAGACCGCGGTTTCTTTTCACACCGCGGCTACCGTCTGCGCGAAATGTTCCTCTCCGTGTGGGACTATGTGCGGATCGGCCGGCCGCGGGGTGCGTCTACGATCACGCAGCAGCTGGCGCGGACTCTCTTTCTGGGTCGTGAGCGCACACTGCGGCGGAAGCTGAATGAAATGAGGCTCGCACGTCTTCTAGAAGAGCGCCTTAGCAAAGATGAAATTTTGGAACTATACTTAAATCACGTCTACTGGGGCGATAATACCAACGGCATAGCGGCTGTGAGTATGCGCCGCCTCCATAAAAAACCCCTGGCTTTGACTCCGGACGACTGCGCTTTTCTTGTCAGCCTGCTCCCTGCTCCAGATGCTTGCCCTATCGGTGGAGAGTGCGATGTGCGGACGGTGCGCCGCTACAATCATATTCTCGCGCGCTTCAAATCGGAATGGAAGAACAAGGGAACGAAACAAAAAAAATAAACGATACAGCGCAGCTCCAGCAGATTGCGGCTAAAGTATTTGCGCGAGTGTCTGTATCGCTTGTTGAGAAATCCGGCGAGAAACCCGTCCGCGTGACGGAATTCAAGGATGGCCTGCTCTTCATTGAACACGATCAGCCTGAGTCCCCGGTCCGCGTTCTTACCGCTGTTCAGAGTGAGCACCGGATGCTTCTGGAATGCAAGGTAATGTCCCGGTCGGGCTCCCAGGAACAGATACGCCCGGTGAGACTTCACTTATCCCGGCAGGTCCGCAGAGAGAAACGCATCGAGGTGGCGGACCACCCGGCAACCAGTATCTGGATCTCGAACTGTCTCCCGGTGGCCATGATCCCTGAATCGCTGGGAACTGTGGACGCAAAACGGGACGCGCTTGTAATGGCCTTCACATTGGAGTTGAAAAAGCGTTATTCGGAAGCCGCGATCATTCTCCGGCGCTCCATGCGTTCAGACAGCCGCATGCGCACGCTTCTCGAGTATGAAAAGCCCATCTACTTCTGTAACGACCATGATCGGCTTCTCAAGAATGCGGGTGACTTTGTACCCTTGGACGAGTACGAAAAAATCCGGAAGTATGACAACGTCTCCAAGCTTCTTCATTCTGAGATCTGTGAACCCATTTGGTACCACGGCGCCATGCTCGTGGGGTACGTGCAGGTGCTTGCGTCTACGGATCTCACAGAAGCGGACTATCAGGACGTGCGTCAGTATACGCGTCGCTTTGAGCAGAGCCTCCTGCCATTTTTACCCTCAAGCGCAGATCGCTGCCCCGTTGTGGACATTCATCATACAGGTGTGGGGTTTCTTCACCCGCACAACAATACTGTCTTACGATCATTCTTTTCCGGGGCGGAAGTTGTCATGGACTTGAATTTTGCGGACGGTTCCCATTTTACATGTTTTGCCGTGGTGCGTAACGTGAAGTCGCGGGAGCGGACGCACCGCATCGGGGCTGAACTGCATCCGTTGAAACCGGAACAGTCGCAGCTGCTTGAAAAATACCTGAGTCTTCTGGCAAAAAACGCGCCTGCCGCCGGCGAGCCGGGCTGATACGCTCCGCTCACTGCGGTTACAGAACAGAATCGAAGTAGTTGCCGTCCGGGAGGTTTTCGTACTTTTGGAAGTCCACTGCCTTGCCGCGCGGCGCGTAGGGTCCGGCGCCCGGTTTCAAACGCATTCCGGTGAACAGTGAATAGATCCCCGCTGCAATGGACTTTGCGACGATCTCCCTGTGCGTTGTTACCAGGCGGCGGTCCCGGTCAACGTTGATGTGTCCTATTTCCAGATACGCGCAGATGGCATTCACAAACGTGGGCAGACTGTAGGTGGTAGACCACGGGGCCAGGATATCGCCCACGGCTCCGGGCTTGGCCAGCTCCGGGGACATGCGGCGCGCTCCGTACTGTACAAAGCGGAGGAGCTCATCGCCGGCGTAGTGGTTGTCGCCGCCGTAGCCCGCGGGGCCGTCTTCGCGCCGCCAGGATTCGGTCCGGCTTTTTTCTCTGTCCCAGAATTTCAGCCCTTCCGGTTTGAAGTCCGCGTACTTGAGCGCGTAAGGACCGGGCTTGTGCT
>JACPZR010000387.1 GCA_016195395.1 Spirochaetia bacterium | reverse complement strand
GAAGATCGGGAGCCCGCGCGTAATTCATGGAGAGACTGACGCCCGCTGATGCGCGGATGGATTTGTAGTGGTACGGATTGGCCGCTTCCTGCGAGAGTACAACGGTCTTCACTCCAAAGGCCGCCGCGGAGCGCAGGGCAGCGCCAAGGTTATCGGGATCAGAGAGAGGCAGGAAGAGGCGGATGCCGTCCGCGCTCTCGTCAGGGTCCCATTCCGGGATGTCTCTTGTCCGCACCACTAGAAGCGGCGGGCCGGCCCCCACAGCGTCCAGCTGTCGGAAGAGGTCGCGTGAAAAAATCCAGACAGGGATTCCATTCTGGGCGGCGGCTTCTTTGGCATCCGTCACCGCAGCGGCGGGCGTTTCCACTTCCCGCACTTCCGGAAGAACGAGAGCCACAACCGACTCCGGCCTGTGTTCTAGAATTTCGGCCGCGATCCGTTCCCCGCAGACGATCGCTTCCCCGTGCTTGCGGACCATCCGGGACGATTGGAGGCTCAGTATTTTCTTGAAGCGCGCATTCTCCTCTGAAGAAATGACGTTATACGGTTTCCCCTCTTGGTCTATTCTATCTCCGGGGCGGATTCCAGCTTTTTCCGGCAGCCACCGGAACACCACAAGTCGGCGCTCATCGGCCGAGTCCGGCAGTGTGTAAGCTTCATCAAACAGGAGGGGGCACGCTTCACCGTACTTGTTTTTGACCGCATGGATTTCATCCCCGCAGTTGGGACCCTTCATAAATACAAGAAGACCACCCGGAGACAGGCAGCCGGATATGCGATCAATGGTTTCTTCCATTGAAGTGACGGCGCGCGTGATTACCGTGCCCACCTTGTCCTGATAGTCCCGGGTAACGCGCACAGCCACCACGCTCACATTTTCCAGCTCAATGTTCCGAGCCGTTTCTTCGAGGAATTCGCACCGGTTTCTGCGCCCCTCCGCCAAAACAAAGCGGAGGTCCGGGCGCGCAATGGCGAGCGGAATGCCGGGAAGCCCGGGTCCCGACCCCAGGTCCATCACAGGGCTTTGCAGGTCAATTTTTCGCGATGCAAGAATGTCCAGAATGATCAGACTGTCCACATAATGCTTGCGCACCATGTTTTCGAAATTGTGGATCCGCGTCAGGTTGAGGATGGGGTTATTGAGCCTCAGGAGCTTGTGGTATTCCCAGAGGAGCGCTGTCTGGTGGCGGCTGAGTTTGATGCCGGAGGCCGCAAGCATCCTGCCCAAAAGCCCCGCGTCGATGGACGTTCCTCCGCCGGTCTGTTTCACGATGCCGCTCTCTGATCGCCAAAATTGTCTGAAAGCCATTGTTTCGTCTGCGCGCTGAGGTCTTCAAAGTTGCGCGCTTTAATCACTGCGGTATAACGCTCCGGATTTGCCTCCGGGCCGTGCCGGTTGTAGAGAGGGTCGTAATATTCGCGGAGCATGATTTCGGCCGCCTCCAAGAGGCGTTTCTTTTCCAACAGTTCTCTCAGCTCATCCAAGTGCAGGTTCGACATTCGGTCCTGGAACAACCGTAGTTTGTCAATGATGTCCGGCACGTCGTTCAGATAGTCTTCTACGCTGCGCTTGACGCGCTCTTCAAACGGAATTTCTACCCACAGTTTTTTCCCGCTCTCCATGGCGCCAAAAAAACCATCGGGGATCAGGAGGAACCCTATGCCGCGGCTCTCGCCTTCCACAACGAGAAGCGGCGATCGCACGGTACGCATGGCCTCAAAGAGCGCCCCTTCAAACGCCTTCTGCGAGGGCTGGCCCCCGGACATCATGCCGAGCATACTGCCCCTGTGGTTTGCAAGGCCCTCAAGGTCCAATGAAGGCCAGCCCGATTTCGCCAGTTCCCCCATCAGCGCCGTTTTCCCGGTCCCGGTGAATCCGTGCAAGCAGACGACGCTTGCGCCAACGTTCTGACTGCCAATCACGACAGGGAACGGCGACGCCAGGCGCACCCTCACGCCGCGCCGGTAGGCTTTGTATCCGCCTTCTAATAGGAAGCTCTTATAGCCGATCATATCCATCACGGTGAAGAGCGACTTGGAACGCATCCCGCCCCGCCAGCAGTATATCAAAAACGGTCTGGGACGTGGCGATGCCTTTTCTGCCCGGGCCATTTCTTCAATGACCAGAAGGATTTTTGCGATGTTTGCCGAAATGATGCGCGCGCCCAGCTCGCGTGCGCGGAACGGCGACTCCTGTTTGTACATT
>JACPZR010000386.1 GCA_016195395.1 Spirochaetia bacterium | reverse complement strand
GCGTCGACTGGTGTGTGCCCCTATTGCTTATGCTTGCTCTTTGCTTTCAGGCGCTCGCGAATGTCCGCAAACTGAACCATGTCCCCCTGGCTTTTGCCGGCGGCAATCATGGGGAATACCTTCTCGTCGTGGGGAATGACCGCTTCCAACAGGGCCGGCCCGTCGTCTTTCAAAAGGAATTCCATCCCCGCGTCGAGCTCGTCAGGGCGCGTGATACGCATGCCTGGGATCCCGTACGCGCCCGCGAGCGCCGCAAAGTCAGGGTTGTACTGCCATTCTGATTCCGCATAACGCTCCTCATAGAAGAGTTCCTGCCATTGGCGCACCATTCCCAAAAACGAATTGTTTAGAAGCACAATCTTCACTCCAAGATTGTACTGGCGGATTGTTGCAAGCTCTTGAATGCACATCTGGAACGACCCGTCACCAGTAACGCAGACGACGAGGTCGTCCGGACGGGCGAACTTGGCTCCGATGGCCGCAGGAAGGCCGTACCCCATGGTGCCCAGGCCGCCGCTTGTGAGCCAGCGGTTTGGCTCTGCCATATGGTAGTACTGAGCCGCCCACATCTGGTGTTGCCCCACGTCTGTTGCCACGATCGCTTTGCCGTTGGTGGCTTCGTAGAGTCTGCGGAGAACGCGCTGCGGTTTGATCACTTCGGCGCTCTCTTCGTATTCAAGCGGATAACGTTGTTTGTATTCTTCCAGGTGATTTACCCATGACGAGCGGTCTTTCTTTTCCACAAACGGCAGGAGCGACTTCAGGACGTCTTTCAAGTCCCCTTGAACGGCGTGGTCTACTTTCACGCGCTTACTCAGTTCAGAAGGATCAATGTCGATGTGGGCTTTCACTGCTTTTGACGCAAAGTCGTCAGCCTTGCCGGCCACACGGTCGTCGAAGCGCGCTCCCAGCGAGAGGATGTAATCGCATTCCATGATGGCTTTGTTGGCCGTGGCCGTTCCGTGCATTCCCGGCATGCCCACAGACAGGATATGATTGCCGGGGAAAGCGCCGATACCCATCAGGGTGGTTGTCACCGGGCACATGGCTTTTTCTGCCATGGCGACGATTTCTTTGTGCGCGCCGGCGATGATGGCGCCGCCTCCCACGTAGAGCAGAGGTTTCTCCGCCTTGTTGAGGGCCGCGGCAAATGCTTCAAGGTTGCCGGATATAGGGGGCTTCTCATAGAGGCGCGCGCTCAGCGCGGGCGCCGCAGTCAGGACTTCCGTTGTATTTGTCTGCACGTCTTTTGGAAAGTCGATGAGCACGGGACCGGGACGGCCGGAGTTGCAGAGAGTCCATGCCTCCGAGAAGCAGCGGGCCAGGTCGTCCACGTTCTTGACCAGTGCGTTATACTTTGTGACGGGAATCGAAATACCAAAAATGTCCGCTTCCTGAAACGCGTCGGTCCCAAGGGAAGTGGTGGCCACTTGCCCCGTAATTACGAAGACCGGGACGGAGTCGAGTTTTGCATCGCAGAGGCCTGTAATCGCATTGGTGGCGCCGGGACCGCTGGTCACAACGACCACGCCGGGGCGGCCCGACACGCGCGCAAAACCCTCAGCCATGTGCATGGCGCCCTGTTCGTGTCGCACCAGGATGTGGCGGATTCCGGAACGATGCAGTTCATCGTAAAACGGGAGAATGGCCCCGCCGGGATAGCCAAAGACAAGTTCCACTCCTTGGGCTTGGAGAAGGTCGATCAGGAGTTGCGCGCCGGTTTTCTTCATATAAATGCTCCGCATCCAGAAAACCCTAAAAGGGCTTCAAAGGCAAGTGCAAAAGAACAGCCACCCGATGCCGGCGAAGGTGTGGTCCAAGCGGCATTTGCGTTCTGCTGGACACCGGTGCCCGCCACGGGCTGCGTGTTTTGCGATGTTCGAAACCAAAGAACTCTCGGGGCTTCTCAAGCACGCCGACGGGATGGACCTGACGGAACCGGACGTAATCCTTGTTTCAGGGACAGACGTGGATGCGGCGGAGTCGATTCTGGGTTCTTTGCGCGTGCGTCTTCACCGCGACATCGGCGCCTTTGAGACTTCCGTCATCTCCGGTGAAACGGACAGCACCCGCTTTGAACAAGAGGTCTTCAACATTCCGCTGTTTGCGCCCTACCGACTGATCCTTGTCCGGCAGGGAGAAGAGGTCTTCAAAGCCTACAACCGCGACGGGGCGGCGGCTCGTATCCACGAACAGATGCGCCGGCTGCCGGACCGCACGCTGATCATCATCCAGTATTCCGGCAAGGTGCCGGCGGCGTTTGAGAAAGCGCTCGGCACAAGGCTCGCCCACTTTTCCACGCGCGAGCTGCTCCCCGGTCACGTTGTGGAGACCATCCGTCACCTTGCAAAGAAACATAAACTCAATCTGTCCGATGATGCCCTCTACGAAATCCGCGACCGCATTGAACCCAAGACCGGCGCGATTGAGCTGGCGCTGGGACGCCTCAAGGAATCCCTTCCGGTGGAAGCGCATGCATCCGTCCTTCCGGAACATGTGCGAGACATCCTCTTCCCCACGGCAGGCATGAACCATTTTCACTTTGTGGACGCCCTGTTCCGCGGAGACGGCCGTGCGCTCGAGCGCGAGTTTGACCGGTTTGAAAATAATGCGGATAACGTCTTTGGTCTTCTACGCCTGATCCTCAACCGTGTAGACGAAATCCGCCGGGCCCAGGCAGGTCGGTCTGTGGGCATGAACGACGATGAACTGATCAAATTTCTGGGGCTTCGAGGGCGCCCGCCGTTCATTCAGAAGAAAACCATCCAGCGCCTGGCGGGAGAGGTGAACCGATACACGCCGGACAAGCTCCTTTTGATCTACGACTGGCTTGTAAAGACCCAGCGCGATTTCAGGAGCATTGTATCAGGGCCGGAGAGGCAGATGCTCGTTCTTCAGGAAAAGGTGGCCGAACTCTTCGGCTGACAGAGCGACTTTCTACAGCGCGGACCGGCCGGGAAAAGACGATCCCTTCATGCGAGACAGGCCAGGGTGCCTCTTTACACGCCCGCCAATTTGCGCGCGAGGTCACGGAGCTCAGGGCTGACGGGGACATCCACCATGCCGGGCGCTGCAGTGGTGGGCTTGGCGGCTGCGGAAGGGGCGGCCATCGCAAGGCTGTCCGGCTTGATCTTGTCTTGGCCCAGCCATACTCCAATGGCACCGATCATCCGTCGCTTGATGTCGTCGATCTTAGTCTGCGCACCGGCCTTCTTATAGTAGCCGTAGGCCAGCAGAGGCAGGCGGCGTTCAAACATGTAATAGTCGCCCAAGCGGACCAGGCCGTCGCCGTAGTTGGCCTTTGTGAAACATTCTTTTGCTTTGGGGTAGTCTTTGGCATTGAACGCCGCATTTCCCTGTCGCACCAGCTCAGCCCGCTCTTTTGAGTCCATGTTCCCCACCAATTACGGAATCTCGGCCAATCGGGCAATCCGATTCCGGACCGTTGTTAAATCATCGGTTGGATCGGCAGACGCTTGAGAGGATTCCGGTTTGCAGCGCAGGCAGGCGCCCCGGTCCCGCGTTCCATTTGCGCCGGCCTCCCGCGGGGAGCGGCCACGGGGTGTTACGCAGCCGGGGCGGGCCTCGGCTTTCGGAGCTTCTGGACCAGCGCGTCGCGGAGCAGCATGAACGGCTTCTCACCGATCAAGTGAAAGAGATATGCATACGCCATCGCGGCCACCGAAACGGGGATCCACCAAGTAAAGAGATCCTGCCACGTAAGGAATGGTTTTTTGGCCAGAGGCTTGATGACCATCCCGATGGCGAATATATGCAGAAGATACGCGCAGTAGGAAAGTTTTGCCAGCGGATTGAAGATTCCAAGAGAGAGCACCTTGTTGGCAAGTGTGCCTTCCTTCGCGGAGCATAAGAGGATGATGACCCACACGATGGCGTAGATATTGTAGCGCACCACCTGGCTCATGATCCCCGGCTTGTATTCGTGCACACCGAATGAAATAGCCGCCCATACCGTCAGGGCGCCCGCGAGGAGAAGGCGTCGGCGCACAACGTTATCTGTCATCCAGCTCCACAAATCCTTTCGGAAATCAAAGATGTACGCCGCAATGGACCCCGCAAAGATCGAGTCGATGTGACCGTGAGTGGGAAAATAAACTAAAGTCAGGTATTCAAACTTTTCATCCTGGTCGGGAGCATTCGTCAACACTGTGAAATGAATTACGAAGCGGTAGATGACCGGAAGAACGTACAGGATCAGAAGCACTTTCAACCAGTTCTCCTGCCTGACGACCCGGAATACCAAGAATAAAAACAGCGGGAAGAAAAGGTAAAACTGTTCTTCAAGAGACAGCGACCATCCATGTGGAATTGTCCCTGAAATGTAGTTACTCAGATACAATGCGTCCCAAATCGCCTTCTTGGCAAAGAGACCCAGATCGTGTTCCAAGGCGGGGTTGAACTTAACCGCCATGGGAATCAGATAGAATGTCTGGAAGGCCAGGAATAAGTAATAGGGGGGGAAAATCCGCAGTGTTCTTTTCAAATAGAACATCTTGAAGTCGATGCTGTTGGACCGCGCCATCTCGCGCATCAATTGACCTGAAATCAAAAAACCGGACAGCACAAAGAACATGTCGATGGATGATGAGCAGCTGAAGAGGAAGTTTTCGATCCACCACGGCATGGCCCTCGTCTTGGGCTCAAAGGCATGCATCAGATGCACAAGGAAGAGCATGACGATGGCCATGGCACGGATGCCGTTCAGAGAAGCCATCTCCCGCGGATCCTTCTTGAAGACGGATGTGAAATAATCGAGGATAGATGACAAGACCCGCATTTTCAAACCTGTGCTGGAGTTCTCAAAGCCGCCCGCCGGCGCGCCGATTCTACCTGTTAATGGTGCATCTTCCTTCGAAGACGACGCCTTCTTCCACGAGCAGACTTTTCGTGATGATGTCACCAAAGAGCCTGCACGTAGACAAAAGAACCACCCGCTTGTCCGCGGCAATGGAACCGCGCACGGTGCCGCCAACAACCACGATCCCCGCGCGGATGTCCGTCTCCACAAGACCGTGCTGGCCTACGAGAACCTTCCCGTCGGTTATGATGTTGCCTTTGAAGTAGCCGTCGATGCGGATGAGATCTTTGACTTTGAACTCACCGCGAAACTCCGAGCCTTCCCCAATGAGGCTGTTGATGACTAGAGTTTCGGTTGTGTCAGCCATTGATCCTGGAGGTGATTCAAGAAACTGTGCGGATTGTACGCCACGGTTCCTACATGCACTTCATAATACAACTGCGAAATGGGCGTATTGCCCGTGCGTCCAACGTGCCCGATCACCTGTCCTTTGCTCACCTTGTCCCCAATGGCGACGCGGACGCGGTCCAAATGACCGTACATAGTTTTCATCCCGTACCGGTGTCCAACCCAGACGTGGAGGCCGTAGCTTTTGTCGTACGAGATCGATGTGATGATTCCCGGAGCCGTGGCATAGACTTCCGTGCCCAGCGGGGCTCCAATTTCAATGCCCCGTTTGAAGGTCCGCCGTCCCTCGATTTGGTCGATCTGCCAGCCGTACGGCGACAGGAGATATCCCTTGGTGGGCCAGATGCTGGGAGTATGCTTGAGGAGGTTCTGCTTTTCTCTTGATTTCAGCTCTCCTAAAATCTTGTCAGACAACTCGACGGCGCGCTTCAGATTTTGGTTATCCTGTTTTGACAGGAAAATGATTCTGCGGAGAATCTCCTCGGTAAGATGCTGATCGCACGAGTCTCCCTTGGACTTGCAGAGCTGCACCAGCTTATCCAATTCTTTTACTTCCGAATCGAGCAGTCCCTGAGCTGCGCCGCCCTGACCGGCCACTTCGCCCTCTGATCCGTCGAGCTTCAGATACAATTCCGCGATGCTGTTTGTATAACGTGTTACGACTTCGTGAAGCGGAATCATTTCTTCGGCCATCTTGGTGCCCTGAATGTTAAACTGGCTGTTGGTCAGGCCCATGTCATAGAGCTGGATGTCCTCGCCCGATTTTCCGGCAAGGCTCACGATGGAGATAAGAAGAATGACAAGCACAAGGGCGCCGGTGATGCTCACTGCATACACACTGACGTGAAGATTGAGAATCTTCTTTTCCGTGTGAGGGATCACCATGATGGTCAAGCGTTCCCGACCTTTCTTGTGCACGTATGCCAGGAACTCTTCTGTGTTTTCGCGGAACTTCTTCCACTGACGCAGCACGGCTGCGCGCAACGAACCCTTGCTGTCTGCCGGGGTCCTATCGGCCATCTTGTGACCAGGCAGAACGGCCCGGTCGAGTGAGGTCAGGATGGGGTCCTTCCTCGTCTTTTGCTTCTTTTTGCCGGCTCCGGCCACGATTTAGCATGGCGGCGTGAGTTGGGCGGGTGTCAATCGCAAAACGCCGCGGGGCTCTTTTCAGAGTCCTGTGCCAAGCTACTCGCTGATTGCGAGAAACAAATCGTTCTTTTTGAACGGTTTCGTGATGTAGGAACTGAATCCGGAATGTCTGCCGCGCTCCACTTGGTCAGGCATGGCGTCCGCTGTCACCGCGATCACGGGGATTGTGCTGGTTGCCGGGTTCGCGCGTAATTTCTGGAGCACATCGTATCCTGAAGCGTCAGGCAGATTCAGGTCCAAGAGGATCACATCAGGATGATGGTCGACAGCTAAGCCTATTCCCTGGGCCGCATTCTCTGCCACCAGCAGAAGGACGCCGCCCTCCTTTCTGAACATCGCCTTGACTACCATCGCATTTACGTCATTGTCTTCCACGTAGAGGACCTTGATCAGTCCTCTTCCCGCCAAAGGCGACCCGCCCGACTTTCCATCCACGGGAGTTCCCACAAGGTTGCGGGAGCGTTCCAATGTCAGCTGGAAGAGCGGTTCACTGTCGCCGCCCAGAACAGAAAGGAATCCCCGCATCGCGGCTGCAAGTTTCCAGGATAACGTTAAACCGATTCCGAGCTGTTCCGGTTTTCTTTCCACTTCTACGCGCGGGGCTCCGGGCAGTGAGATGGACAAGCGGATGAAATGGGCATCCGGAGCATCCGTGCTGATTTCGATGGATGAACCCACGTCCGCCCGGGCAGCAGCCGCAGTGATCAGGTGAGTAAGAATCTGGCGCAGGCGGAGAGGGTCCGCGTATACTACGATCGATGCGTCCATGGCGCGGCGTATGTCCAACCGCTTTTTCTGTAAGGTACTGCTCATGATCTCGCACGTGTTATTTACTGCTTCAATCAGCGAGACCGGACCAGCCTTCACCTCCAGTCTTCCTGTCTCTACGCCGGAAAGGTCCAGGATGTCAGACAAAAGGGAGAGGAGGTGACCGCCCGCGGAATGGATCCGTTCCACGTACTCCCGTTGCGCCGGTGGAAGCGGTTCATCGCGGAGAACCTGGGTGAAACCCAGCACAGCGTTCATCGGCGTCCGCAGCTCATGGCTCATCAAAGACAGAAAGCGACTCTTTGCCTGGCTGGCGCTTTCAGCGGCCTCCTTGGCGCGGATCATTTCTCTCTCTGCTTCTTTCTGTGCAGACACGTCCTGGATCATGAACAGCAGATGAGGCGTTCCGGCGCGCGAGAAACGCACAACGTCAACGTGGAGCCATGCGCGTCGGCCAAAGGTGGTGGTGACATACCATTCGCCGGACCGCATAACGCCTGTTTCCAGCGCCTCCAAGGCTTTGTCATACAGTCCGTACTCGCGGAGACTCTCCATCTTGTGGAAGTCGAGGCGGGAAATCTGCTCATGAGTTCCCCCCACGATTCTCTCGGCAGCCGGGTTGGCAAAGACGCACGTCCCCCCGCCTTCAAAAGCGATGATTCCCACAGCAGACGCATCGAGCATGGTCCGATTCAGCTCCAAGGCGTCCAGCAGCTCCCGCGAGCGCTCCTCCACGCGTTTCTCCAGATTTGCGTTCAGCGAACGGATTTCATCCTCAAAGCGCTTCCGCTCCGTGATATCCATTGAGACTGTGACCACTCCCCCGGCCGGAAGTGGAGCTGCGCTTGCGTTTGTCCAGATGACCCGCCCGTCCTCCAGCGTGATTCCAGTCTCGACGTTGTGCACTGGTTTCCCGGATTTCTTTGCTATCGTAGTTGCAAACTCCTCGGGGGGCCTCTGGGTCAAATCCGGCCGCAGGTAGTGGCGCTGTATGTGTTTACCCTGCTTCAGCTCGTCCTGGGTCAGAAGCGCCAGATTCTCCAAAGCCTCATTTGCGTAGAGAACCTGTCCGTTTTGGCCCACGATAGTGACGCCCACCGGCAGAATATCAACCAACGATTGCAGGGTCTCCTTGTGGGAGCTGTCCGCATGTGTGGTGTACTCTTCTTTCTTATCTATCCGTCGCCGCAGGGCCACGGCTGCGACGGCAATGGCGATTGCTCCGGCAGCGAGCATCCCCGCATTTTCGCCGGCACCGCCGAAATGGACTGCGGCGACCATGTTTATGGCGCATACGCCGAGAGCCGTCGC
>JACPZR010000382.1 GCA_016195395.1 Spirochaetia bacterium | reverse complement strand
TGGAGGGCACATTGTGTTTTTCCTGTATGAAGCAGTGGCGGGGAGGCCGGTGCCTCTGCGCGCCATGGATGCGGTGTACCGCCTGGGTTTCGGGGTGCTCTTGATGTTTGGTCTCTGGATTACCTACAAGGATATTCTTTCGTGGGTAGGATTCTGATCCCGGGAAACGACCAAGTATTTGTTTTGGATTTATGAATAGCTCACTCTAGGAATTTTCTCAATGCGCGCCAGTTCGTTTTTGATCGCCACACTGCGGGATGATCCCGCAGAAGCCCAGGTTGCTTCCCACCGCTTGATGCTCCGTGCGGGCCTTGTCAGAAAGCAGGGGGCGGGACTCTACCACGTAATGCCCATGGGGCTTCGAGTGCTCCGGAAGATTGAAGCCGCCGTGCGCGAAGAGATGAACGCAGCCGGCGCTGTGGAATTCCAGCTGCCGATTCTGACTCCGTCGGAACTTTGGGAGAAATCAGGCCGATGGTCCGTCATGGGCAAAGAGATGTTCCGTCTGAAAGACAGGCACGATGTCTGGAATGCCCTGGGCCCTACGCATGAAGAGTCGTTCACGGACCTGGTCAAAGACCTTGTGAAATCCTACCGCGATCTCCCGATCAACGTCTATCAGATTCACACAAAGTTCCGGGACGAAATCCGCCCGCGGTTCGGCGTTATCCGGAGCCGTGAATTCAGCATGAAAGACGCCTATTCGTTCGACTTGAATGAGGCGGGCCTCGACAAGACCTATGAGAAGATGCGGGCGGCATACCGCCAGATTTTTGCGCGCGTTGGCCTGAAGACGATTCCCGTAGAGGCGGATACGGGAGCCATGGGCGGCACAGGGTCGGAAGAATTCATGATCGCTTCCGAAATCGGCGAAGAAACACTTCTCATTTCTGAGGGCGGTCAATACAAGTCGAACCAGGAGAAGACGCCCGTGGTCTACGGTGGCGGAGTCCCGGCCGGGAAGAGTCCGGCCGCGAATGTGTCCGGCGCCAAGGGAAATGCAGCTGCGAAAAAGGGCGCCGCCCAAACATCCGGTGAGAAAAAGTCGGACGCAAAGTCGGCAAAGAAGTCGGACGCAAAGTCTGCGTCCCTCACAAAGGTGAGCACTCCAAACTGCCCTGGGATCGAGGACGTTGCCAAGTTTTTGAAAGTAGAACCTACGGCGATTCTCAAGACGTTAGTCTACAAGGCCGACGACGGCTTTGCAGCGGCCATGCTCCGCGGAGACAGACAGATCAACGAAGTAAAACTCAAGAACAAGACCGGCGCCGTTGAACTGCGCGCAGCAACACCGGAAGAGATCGAGTCGCTCGGGACCGTGGCCGGCTACATTGGGCCGCAGGGGATTCCTGAAACCGTGGCGATGTTCTGGGATATGTCGCTTTCCACGGGACAGGAATGGGTTGTGGGCGCTAACGACCGCGATCACCACTGCACGGGATATATGCTGCCGGACGGACTGGAACTTGTGGACCTTGCGCTGGCTGTGGCGGGGGACCCGTCTCCGGCGGGAGACGGGAAGCTCACCGCGGTGAAGGGCATTGAGGTGGGGCACATCTTTAAGCTCGGCGACAAATACACGAAAGCCTTTGATGTCAAAGTGTTGGATGAAGGCGGCCGACCTGTGACCCCGCTCATGGGTTGCTACGGCATTGGGGTAACGCGTACCATCGCTGCGATCATCGAGCAGT
>JACPZR010000398.1 GCA_016195395.1 Spirochaetia bacterium | reverse complement strand
GACGGCCTTCTTTGCGCTTTTGACTCTGGCGTTTCTTCCCTTTGGTCAGGAGATTGGCCGGGCATTTTCGGAAATACCTCCCGCGCGCGCCTATCTGGTCAATCTGACCGGCAGCTTGACCGGAGTGGCCGTCGTTACCGGCCTGTCGGCGGCGGAAATTCAGCCGGTGTGGCAGCTTGCCGCTCTCTGCATAACGCTTTTGGGAACACAGCTTGCCTACTATCAACGCCTTCCGGAGGCGCCTCCGACCGCGTCGCGCGCCGCGATCGCCGGCGGCTCGTTACTGCTTCTTGGGAGCGGCTTCGTGGTTTGGCAGTTGGATCTGGGATCTCAGTGGTCCGTATATCATAAATTGACAGTATCACCGCTTTTATTTCATCCAAAGAGCGGAATTTTATGGGAGAAGTACAAGGACGCGCCTGCAGAAGAGATAACCGAACTGCCACGTCAGGCGGGTTTCAACCTCTCCGTGAACGACGATTATTTCCAGATGGCTCTGGACCTGTCGGATGATTCCGTCCGGGAGCGCCCGTACCTGCGCCTCTGGAGGAATGCGTACGACCAGCCGTTCCAGATCAAGAAAGCCGGGAAAGTTCTGATCGTGGCTGGAGGGACCGGGAATGATGCCGCCGCAGCTGTGCGCGCAGGCGTGCCTGAAATCGACGTTGTCGATATTGAAGGCCATATCATGGACATGGGCAGAGCCATGCATCCGGAAAAACCGTACTCGCAACCCGGGGTGCAAACGCACACGGACGATGCCCGCTCGTTCTTTCACAAAACACAGAACAAATACGATCTGATTATCTTCAGCTATCTGGACTCGCACCGCTTGTTTTCGCAGATGAGCAACATCCGGTTGGATTCATTTCTGTATACAAAAGAGAGCCTTGCGGAAGCCCGCGCCCTCCTCCGGCCCGGCGGAGTCCTCTACGTGCACAGCGCTGTGGGACAGACCTATGCCGGAATCCGAATTGGACAAATGATGCGGAGTCTCTACGGACATCCTCCGTTGATTTTGAAGAGCGCCATCAGCCCTGTGTTCGTGGGCGTGGACGACCCATCCTCCGTCAACCTCGTGGACCAGTCTCTGCTGATGCCTCTGGACACGGGTCCCATGGCAGAAACCACAGACGACTGGCCGTTCATCTATTTGAAAGAACGCGGTATTCCACGCGAGTATCTGGTAGCTGCGCTCCTCATACCGGGACTTGTGACGGCGCTCGCCGGCGGTCTGCTTATCAGGCGGAAAGTCCAGATCAGCCCTGACCACGCTGGGTTCTTTCTCTTGGGCGCCGCCTTCTTCCTCTTGGAAACAAAGGCGGTAACGGATGCTGCGCTCCTTTTTGGGTCAACGTGGGCGGTCAACAGCGTTGTCATTACCTCTGTGCTGTCCGCACTGGCCTGCGCGGCGCTCACGGTGATTTTCTTTCCGCCGCAAAACCCCGAGCGGCTCTACGTCTTTCTCCTGGGCGGCCTGGCGCTGCTCGTGTTTCTCCGCCAAAGCACTCTCCTTGGTCTCCCGCTGCCGCTCCGAATTCCTGCGTTTGGTCTGGCGGCTGGTATTCCGATATATTTTTCGAGTCTGATCTTTACGGCGTTTCTCAGACGGAGCAGACGACCGGACATGGCGTTTGCGGTCAACCTGCTGGGTTCCTTCGCTGGCGGCTGTATGGAATATTTTTCTATGTCTACGGGGTTTCGAATGCTTACGCTCTTCGCCATGGCGCTTGCGGCTGGATCTTACGGATTGTTCCGGTCCGGCACGTTATCCAATGAGAACAAGCCTGTATGATTCATGAGCGCTTTCACCGTCCGCTGATCTACGCTGGTCTTGCGGTGGTTCTTGCCGTTCAGTTTTCTTTTTACTTCACCGGAAACGTTATCACGGGGTGGGATACCCTGGGACACCTGCACCTGGCGCGCGAATATGCCCGTTTGTTTCCCTGGGAGAGCACCGGATTCGACTCCGTCTGGTTCCAAGGATTTCCCGCATTCTACTTCTATCCGCCGTTCTTTTATTTTGCCGTCAATGCGCTCTCCACACTGACAACACTCACGATCACTGCTGCGTTCAACGTAGGAATCTTCCTCATTATTCTTTTCTTTGCGTTCTCTTTTGTGCGGCTGGGAGTTAAGCTCTTTCCTCAACATATAACGTCGTCAGAGGCGCATTGGGCCGCGGCGGCGGGGTCTCTTTTCTATCTGACTTTTCCGGGCGACGGCCTCCAAGGAACCTCTGCCGTGGGCGTTCTCAGCGGGACATTCGTGTCCACGCTGGGACATGCCATGATTCTCCAGATGCTCTCCGGCCTTCTCCAATTCCGCGGCTCCAAGAAAAACCTAAATCTCTTTTCCTCCGCGGCTTGGTTCTCGCTCACGCTCTACACGCACGGACTGAGTTCATTCTTCGGCGGTGTCCTGCTTGTGCTCTTTGTCCTCTATTTTCACCGCGACTTCCGGCCGCGACACATAGCGCTGCTCTTTGGTCTGCCCGTCCTCATGGCGCTCCCCATAATCCTCCGTTTTCTACTGCGTTCACATTACACGAGCGGCTCTCCGTACAGCGCCTACTATCCCGTTCTCTTATCCATACTGGGGACCGATTTCTTCAAGGCCGTTTCTACACATGACGTTCGCACGATCGTCCAGAACGTGATCTTTGGCTGGAAGACGCCGATCTTTGCCTTTGTCCTGCTCTACGGATGGGGGATTCTTCGTAGTCCCAGAGGGAGCCTGAAGCCTGAGGCCCGATGGATTCTTCTGACTGGTTTTCTGTTCTTCTGGGCAGCGCTCGACAACTCATTAGTGTATATCCTGCCCCGCTTTCCCGTGCACTGGTACCGCGCCTTTGATTACTTTCTCATTTCACTGGCTATGATCGGGAGCGTTATGATCCCGGAGTGCCGCGCGTTTCTGCCCCGGTGGCTGGGGCCGCACGCCGGGGCGGCTGCGGCGGCTTTGCTTGCGCTGCGTCTCTTGAGCTGGGACATTGCGGGTCACCAGTCGTATCAAAGCGTGCTTTTTGACGATTACGCCGGCCGGGATGATCTCTCTCTTGTCCGATCGCATCTTCAGTCCCTTCCCAAGAATTCTCTTTTTCTCCCGGAGCTCATCCGGGAAAAAGAATACCACGGGAGTCCCCACGCGCTCCTGCACATTGTGGAAGAAGCCGGACATCGGAACATCCTGGGCCTCACGGTGGAATCGTCTCTGACCCCGAACGTTACCTATGCGCGTTTGTTCGCCGGGCTGCCGGAAATCTTCGTATGGGGCATTGACCACGGCGCGATCTACAAAGCGATGGCCGCCACAGGCGGCGGAAACCCACGCCTCCTGATCGACTATCTGCGGGATGCCGGTGTCCAGTATCTCATTGGACGGACCGGGGCCATGCGCTCTTTTGCGCAGATGCATCCCCAGGATTTCCGACTGGTCGCACAGACGAATACGATCTTTGTCTATCAAGTCACGGATTCCGCGCCGGAGATGGAAACCCCGCGGGACAAGCCGGTGGCTTGGATTGACGCGGACGCATTTGCGGGCAGATCTAGCGAAACGCCTGCAAGTTTTCTCATGCACGCGGCAGCCGTGCGGAATGCTCTGCCAGGACTTCCCCGGATGGTGCGTATGACAGAAGGGCGAGCGCTGAACACGCCCGAACAGAGACGTCTCTTCAGCG
>JACPZR010000397.1 GCA_016195395.1 Spirochaetia bacterium | reverse complement strand
GGGCGGCAAACGATGGAGCGCTAGCGTCGGCCCCGGCCACGCCCGCAATGATGACGCGCGCGCCGCGGCTCAAGAGCAGCTCAATGGTTGGAATGGACAAAGCGATGCCTGACGTGGACCCGATTTCCAAGCCGGCCAGTATCAAGACACGTTTGTCTTTTACCTGAAGATTCTCAACGCGATTCAATGCCAGAGTTCTGCCCTCCCGAGGGTTTTGACACTCTCCGGAAGCGGGTCGTGGCGAAAAGCCTTTTTATGGAAGGGATTCGCTCTTACGAGGCCTGCGCTCTGCCGAAAATCGGCCGGGCCCGGCCGGCGAACGCTGTTAATCCAATGAAATGCCGAGGACCCTGTGGATCGGCACACCGTCGATCACCGAGCGCGAATAGATGAGCCGGAGGACGGAGAAGTGATCGTACCCCGTTTCGGTTTCGTGTTCATGTTCCCAGAGAATTCCCCAGAGGCTGCCGCTGGAACTGTAGCCGCGCTCCGGCTTGGCTATATAGCGGTAGGCGGTGCCCAGCGCTACGTACTGGCTGTCGGTCCGCATGCGTGCGTCATAGTTTCTATAGTAGGCAGCGCCCGCGAGGACCATGGTGAATGTCCCGTCCTCATCTTCAGACGAATAGGTCAGAAGAGGCGGAATGATGAGACGGTAGCCGGAATTCCATCTTGAATACCAATAGAACGGCAGGAAGCTGGAATGGAACTGATCGCCGTCGCGCGACTGGTAGTACCAGAGCACGTTCAGATTGTATTTGTCCTGGCCGTTCCAGCCGTGATATCCCGCGATCGCGCGCCACAGAATCTCGAACTGAACCTCGTTGGGTGACGTTTCATACGAGACGGCGCCGAACAAGAATTTGGTGGAATAGACGTTCGCCCGCAGAAATGCCTGTCTGTCGTACAGGTAGAGGAAGTTGGTGCGGTTGTAGTCGGCCGAGTAATGCAGGTAGAGGCCCGCCACAAAGTAACTCTGTCTTTCTTTCGCAGTCCAAGAGAAGAAGAGCGGCATGAAGTGGAACGATGTTTCCTTGGCTTCGCGGTCCTCTTCGTAGTACGTATTGATCAAGAAGAAGCGCTGGAGGCCTTCTCTGTCTGTCTTCCAGTCCAGGAGACCTGCCACGTTGGTATGCGCCGTTCCGTTGACGTTCGTGTTTCTGTAGTAGAAGGGGAACCAGGTGTACGTGGATTCGTTTTTGTCTCCCCACGTCCACACCGACAAAAGCGGAATGTGCACAAACCAACTTTCGTTGTCGTCTCTGTCGTAACGTTTCATGAAGAATGGCGTGTACCAGTAACGGTCGCGCCCGTAGAAAGAAAGCAGGGGCCACACCCACACACGGTCAATGCGGTCGTTTTCAAAACCAAAATCAAAGAATGTGAGCAGGTTCAGGTGAACGCTGCTTCCTGCCCGCGATCTGTAGAATAGGAACGGAATGATCGGCAGGCCCAGTTTTGCGGATGTATTTGCGCTCTCCTCGTTTTCCCGCTCCGATGAGTAGAAGTGCAGGAGAGAGAAGTTGAACGTTGATCGTTCCGACTTCTCGTGATAGAACACCGGAACAAGAAGGGCTGCGTAATCCGTGCGTGTTGTGTCTGACAAATAGTAGAAGACGGGCAGCACAAAGAATCGTGACAGGGCCGATGATCCGTCCGCTTTTGTTTCGCTGTTCCAGTCGATCAGTCCGGCAACGTTTGTATGTGTGCCGGTTGCGTCGCTTGAGCGGTAGAAGAATGGAATCTGCCAGTATGTGGATTCCGCCGCAACTCCGTCTTTGGCGTCCGTTCCCCAGCTGAAGAACAAGGCCAGCGGCGCGTGATGGAACCACGTATTGTCATCCTTGCTCGCGGACGAGGACATGAACACGGGCGAATAGAAGTAGTCATTGGGGCTGTAGAACACGAACGGAATCATCCATACGTGCGAAAGACCCTCTTTGTTGAACCCAAAGTCAAAGAGTGAAAGAACGTTATAATGCGTGTCCGTTCCCTCCCGCGATCGGTAAAACAAAAACGGGATGATGGGAAGACCCAGTGTGGCGCTCTTGTTGTCTACGCGCTTGGATTCATCCGCGCTGTACGGCCGCTCCGACGAATAGAAGTGCAGGAGAGAGAAGTTAAACGTTGAAGTTTTGGACGACTCGCTGTGAAAGAGCGGGATGATCGTCATGGACGATTCGGACCGCTCGGTATCGGAGAAGTAATAGACAAGCGGCAAAGCCAAAAACCGCGTCAACCGCTTGCCTGATCCGTCCCCCGCTGCCGCAGCCGCTGGTCGTTCTGACGCCCAGTCGAGGAACCCCAGAATGTTTGTGTGCGTGCTCGTTGCGTCGCTTGACCGGTAGAAAAACGGAATCTGCAGAAATGAGTACTCACCGCCCGCGGATCCATTCTCTGCTTTGCCGGCGGGATCTGCGTCCGTTCCCCACGCGAAAAATAACGCGAGCGGCGCCATGTGCATCCACGAACGGCCCGTCTGCGAACCATAATACAAAATTGGGAGGATCGGCACACCCACAGAGGAAGAGATCGTTTCTTCCGGCGCCGGCCCTCCCGGCTGGCTTGGCGCCAGGCGCGCGGCTGTCCGCGACCGGAAATGCAACGGAGATACATGAAACACGCTCGTCCGCTGCTCCGATTGGAATGAAGTATAGTAGAAGAGAGGCGCAATGACGGACGTCTTCTGGGTCGTCTTGGTCTGTGTGTTTGTGTAGTACGTGAGGAAGGGAGTAAGCCACAGTTTGCGCGTGACGGCCCCGGGTTGTTCGGCGCCCTCGGATCGGTATGAGTAATAGTGCAGGAGACTCGCGCTCCGGAACGTGTCGGCCTTGCCGTCTTTGGCGTTCTTCTGCCAGTAGAAAGGCAGGACCCTGAAGCCGGACGTTCCTTCCGCTTCCGACTTATGAACGTTGATCAACGGCCACAGGAATGAATATTCCCATGCTTTCTTCTGGTCATCGTGCTCGTAGATGAACATGAAGAGCAGAACAGAGTGGAGATATTCTGTTTTGTCCCGCTGCATGCCGTAGAACGGAGCCAGCACAAAGTATTCAAATTCTTTGGACTGATAAGAAACGTAGAAAGGCAGAATCACTTTGAGGCGGTCATCGGAGTTTGCGTCCCAGGTGAGCCACGCCAGAGGAAGCAGCCGGAAGTGGCGTTTATTGTCCGCGGATCCAAACGCCAGCCATCCAAACAGGAACTGGAATTCGTTGAAGGTTTCTGATTCCTCTCTTGAGATGGTCACCCGTTTGGCCAGCGACGGCGTTTCGTCGCTCTTTTTCTGTTCCGGGGTCCGCTCGATCTTGGGCTCCACATCCGCGATCGCCTTGTCCCCATTGAATACTCCGGGAAGGGGATAGCGGGCGGACCAGCTGATAACGTTGTAGAGCCAGGCCACATCCCAGTCTACATAACGTCTTTCTCCTTTGGAGGCCAGGCCGACGGAGATCTGTGTGGTGCCTTTGGTCTTGGCCAGAGACAAGCCTGTAGCGTTTACGTGAAAAGAGAACTGTTTGGTCTTGTCCTCGTAGTTGATGAACAAAGGAAGAAGCATGGTGGCTTCACTCTCCTTGTTGTCCCAGGACCAGTACAGAGGGGCGATGTGCCACACGACGTCTTTGCCGTTGTCAAAGCTGCTGGAGTAGTGCAGGAGAAGCCACAAACGTTCGTGCTCGGGAGACCAGCTGTGATAGTGCAGAGGACCAAAGGAGCGGCCTTCCGGCGCATCCGCGCCCACCGCGCGGAAAAAGAACGGGAAGAGGTGGAGGTAGGAGTCGCGTTTGTAGAAAGCGAGCGGCATCACCCAGAGTCGCTCCAGCTCATTGTCAGCGCTCTTTCCCCAGTCGACCAGTCCTAAGATGTTTGTGTGAGAGCCCGTTTCATCCGCCGAGTGGTAAAAGAGCGGGAACTGCCAGTACGTGGCCACGTCCGCTGTGGCGCCGTCTTTTGGGACTTCCCCCCAGCTGAAATAGAGGAAGGCCGGAATATGCAGGAACCACTTGTCATCCGCCTCCGTAACGTTTGCGTGCATGTAGAACGGTGAATAGAGATACCGGTCGCGGCCGTAAAACGTGAGCAGAGGCCAGAGCCAGGCGCGGTCGAACCGGCCGTTTTCAAACCCAAAATCCAAAAATGTCAGCACGTTCAT
>JACPZR010000065.1 GCA_016195395.1 Spirochaetia bacterium | reverse complement strand
CCTCAAGGCCAAGAAGGTTGCCATCATCCGCGAAGTCTCCAACGACTATTCCGTCGGTCTGGCCAAGTTCTTCGTCGATGAATTCGTCAAGCTCTCCGGCGATCCGGCTTCCGTCGTTGCAACTTCCGACTACAACACCGGCGACCAGGATTTCTCGGCTCAGCTGACCAACATCAAGAAGTTTGAACCCGATGTCATCTTCGCGCCGGGCAACTACACCGAATCGGCCCTGATCATCAAGCAGGCCCGTGCCCTCGGCATGACCGCCCAGTTCATCGGCGGCGACACCTGGGACGAAGCGGCCTTCCTCGAAGTCGGCGGTGCAGCCGTCGAAGGCGCCACCTTCTCCACCTTCTTCGCGAACGACGTGCCGATCAACAAGACGTCCGAAGCCTTCCTGAAGTCCTTCCGCGATGAATACAAGAAGGAACCGGCTGCCGTCTCCGCACTCGGTTACGACGCCTACCGCGTGATCCTGGATGCGATCACCCGCGCCGGTTCGGCCGACCCGCAGAAGATTCGCGATGCGCTGACGCAAACCAAGGACTTCGAAGGTTCGGCAGGCTCCATCACCATCAATGCTGATCGCAACGCCGACAAGGCCGCAGTGTTCAAGACAGTGAAAGACGGGAAATTCGCCTTCCTGACGACCGTCAAGCCCTGATCGAAGTCGCTGCGGAGTGATTTGCTTCGCAGTCGCCAACAATCCGAATGTGCTGTAGCCCCGGCTACCAACGCATTCAGATTTTCGTTTGATTGCTCGCAAATTATCTTCTTTGCATTGTTTGCGGCGCTTGCCCTTCGTTCGGTTCAACACCTTGATTGATTGAGAGGGAACTGCTGCAGTTCCAGAAGGTACTTCATGGATTTTCAAACTTTTCTGCAACAGTTTGTCAACGCGCTGTCCCTGGGCAGCCTGTATGCGTTGATCGCCATTGGCTACACAATGGTGTACGGGATATTGCGCCTGATCAACTTCGCCCATGGCGACATCTTCATGATCGGCGGGTATCTGGCGTTCTACGGCGCCAGTACCTATCTCATGCCCTGGTGGATGGCCGTCATCGTGGCGATCGTGCTGACGACCGTTTTTGGTGTCGGCCTTGAGCGCGTCGCCTATCGCCCCTTGCGCGATTCGCCGCGCATTTCGATCATGATCAGCGCCATCGGCGCGTCGTTTCTGATCGAGAACCTGGCCATCGTACTTTTCGACGCCCGTCCGAAGGCTTTCCCCGTTCCGGAGTTCTTCGCCCGGAACTTCATTCTTTCCGGCGTCCATATCGCGAGCGTGAGCCTGATCATTCCCGTGGTCACCGCGGTCATCCTTGCGGCGCTGCTGTGGATGGTGCATCGAACCAAGGTCGGGATGGCGATGCGCGCCGTCTCCACCGATGTCGAGGCGGCCCGTCTCATGGCGATCGATGTGAACCAGATCGTTTCGATTACCTTTGCCATCGGAAGCGCGCTGGCAGCGATCGGCGGCATCATGTGGGCGCTCAAGTATCCCCGCCTTGAGCCGCTGATGGGCATCATGCCCGGCCTCAAGTGCTTCATCGCGGCGGTCATCGGCGGCATCGGCAGCATCGCCGGCGCGGTACTCGGCGGTCTGCTCCTGGGCGTGATCGAACTGATGACGGTGGCTTTCCTGCCGGAACTGACCGGCTACAAGGATGCCTTCGCTTTCATCCTGCTCATCGTGGTTCTGTTGGTCAAGCCGACGGGACTGCTCGGCAAGAACCAGGGAGAGAAGGTCTGATGAAAACCTCATTGTCCAAACAAACGCTCATGAGCCGAAATAATCTTCTGACTCTCTGCGCGGCGATCGTCGGCCTCGTCCTGCTTTTCGTCTTCGACGAGATGTTCGATCGATTCACGATGCAGATCTTCAAGCTCTGCGCCATCAACATCATCCTGGCCCTGTCGCTCAACCTGATCAACGGCTTCACCGGGTTGTTCAGCCTGGGGCACGCCGGTTTCATGGCGGTGGGCGCGTACACCTGCGCCATCCTAACCATGTCGCCGGAGCAGAAGGAGGTCAACTACGTCTTGCAGCCGATCGTTCCGTGGCTGGCGAACGTTCATATGCCGTTCGTGCCGTCCCTGCTGATCGGCGGGTTGCTGGCCGGTTTCATCGGCTGGTTCCTGGGCGTGGTCGCGCTGCGCCTGCGCGATGACTACCTGGCGATCGCCACGCTCGGATTCTCGGAAATCATCCGGGTCGTCCTCACCAATGCGCAGGGAATCACCAACGGTTCGCTGGGGCTGAAGGGCCTGGCCCGCTTCACCACGATGTGGTGGGCGTGGGGGTCGGCCATTTTGATCACCGTGTTCCTTGTCTTCCTGATCCGGTCGAGCTACGGGCGCGCGTTCAAGTCGATCCGCGACAACGAGATCGCCGCCGAGGCGATGGGAATCGATGTCTTCGGAATGAAGGTGATGTCATTCACCATTTCCAGCTTCCTGGCGGGTATCGCGGGAGGGCTGCTGGCGCACTACCTGACGACCATCGACCCGAAGCAGTTCATCTTCCTGAAGACCTTCGACATCCTGTTGATCGTCGTCCTGGGGGGCGTGGGGTCGATTACCGGCTCGGTCATTTCCGCCATTGTCGTCACCATTTCCATGGAAGCGCTGCGCTTCCTCGACGGTCCCCTGAACCTCGGCTTCATGACCACCAACGGCGTGCCGGGATTGCGCATGGTCTTCTTCTCGGCCCTGCTCATGATAGTCGTCATCTATCGCCAGCAGGGACTAATGGGCAATTCGGAGTTCAGCTGGGATTCCCTGGCCCGGATCGGTCTGCTGCCCAAACGCGGCGCGAAGAACGCGAAAGGGGGCAAGTAATGACCT
>JACPZR010000396.1 GCA_016195395.1 Spirochaetia bacterium | reverse complement strand
GCGCGCCAGTGCAATGACGGAGTTGACGATGGCAACATTACGCCTGTCTTCTGGAATCCCTTTCATAAAGATGCGGTCAATTTTCAAAACATCAACCGGAAATTGTCTGATATACGCAAGGGAAGCGTACCCCGTGCCAAAATCGTCCAAAGCGACTCCAACACCCATCGTCCGGATTTCCTGGAGCGTGGCCAAGGCCCTTTCCGGATCCTCCACGAGGACACTCTCAGTCACCTCAATCTCCAGCTGTGACGGGGGGAAGCTGTGCGTCGTCAGGATTCTTTTGATCCGTTGCGGAAGGTCCGGGAGGCGGAGCTGCTTGGTGGACACGTTGACAGCGATTTGCGGCCGCAGTTCCGGGGCCCGGGACACGTTCAAGGCAACCGCAAACTTGACGGCCTGTTCCAACATCCAATCGCCGAGCGCCACAATGAGGCCGGTCTCCTCCGCCAAGGGGATGAACTCATCCGGTGGTATGGACGTTCCGTCCGGTAAGAACCAACGTGCCAGCGCTTCCAATCCGCGGATGGAGCCGTCCCGCAGCGCCACACGCGGCTGGTAGTAGGCCTGGATCTCGCCGCGTTCTATCGCGTGATGCAGTTTGGTTTCCAATTCAAGCCGGCGGACAGCCCGGTTATTCATCGTTTCCGTATAAAAGGCGTAGGCCGGACCGCTGCGCTTCTTGGCGGTGAACATGGCCGTATCCGCGTTCTTCATCAGCGCGCCGGGATCTTCTCCGTCATTGGGAAAAAGGGCAATGCCCAGGCTGCCGCTTAAGTGGACCTCTGTGGCGCCAAGGGTGATGGGATTGTTGAAGCACTCAATGATGCGGTCGGCAAGCACCATCGCTTCGCGTTCTCCCACATCCGCCGCAACCACAGCGAACTCATCTCCGCCCAAGCGGACGATCATGTCCGCGTTGCCCAGCTGGGCGCGCAGCCGGGACGCGACCTCACAGAGCACCAAGTCGCCCGCTTCATGTCCCAGCGAATCATTGATGTTCTTGAAGCGGTCCAAGTCCAGATAGCAGACGCACACTTGTGTGCCTTTGCGGAGTGCCGCTGCGAGAAGGCCCGGCAACCCCTGTGAGAACAGACTGCGATTGGGCAGTCCGGTCAGAGCGTCATGCAGGGCCTGGTGCCGAATGGCGGCTTCGTTTCTGCGGATCCCTGCCACCATCGACGAAAATGCGCGCGTCAGGACACCCACTTCATCCGATCCAGGGGCGCCCAGATCCGGTGAATAATCTCCCTGCTCAATCAGCGCCGCCGCCTGTGTCAGGCGGGCGAGCGGCCGCGTTATCCCCCAGGCCAGAAGGAGAGCTAGTATCCCGGCGACACCGCCCACAATGATGAGAACATAGGTGCCGCGCTTTCGCAGACGAGAAACGCTTTCGAGCGCGTAGCCTTCCGGGACGTCGATGACTACGCCCAGACCCATTTCGCGTTCGGTGGCAAAAGCCCCAAAGAAGGATGATCCGCCGTACTGAAAGCGAATCTGCATGTTCCGCACCGGACGCTCAAGCATCGCTTTCACGGGCGGATAGCTGCGGACATCCGCGGGCATGCGGGGTTGACCGGCGTACAGGAGGACGTTGGCGTGATCATCAAGGACGGCGGCGGCGTACTCTTCGCTCGGAAGGCCATGCGTTAATCCCACTCCCGTCAGAAGGGTAAAATGGCTGCCTCCCGCGGGATCCGGCACAAACAGAAAAAATGTCCCGGGGATCGCATCAAAGCGTTTGATATGCAGACGGGGATCGACTCCGGCTTGAATGGCTTTCTGGACCGCGTTGTTCAATCCGGGATGCTCGGTGAGGGCAGGACCCCGGCAAAAGATGCGAGGTCCCCAAGCCGACACGCTTCCCAGGCACAGGATGCCTTTGCTGCTTGTGCGCTCCAAGCCTTCCAAGGCCCGCGCGTCGGGCAGGGTCATCAGGTATTCTGTCTCGATCGCAACGGTCTGGAGTTCCAAGGCTATGCGGTCGCGCAACGAGCGGGCGATCTGGAGATTGGTGGCTTGGACGTGCGCCGTCAGCTCGTCTTCAAGGTAGGAAGCGGAGACTTCCACCACGAGGCCCACGCAGGCCAGCGTGAGGATCGTCACAGCCAGGGAGAGTTTGGCGCGGAAGAGCAACCGCCCATGGAATGCTACTTGATTCACACAATTACGCCCCGGCGATAGGGTCACATGATTGTGCTATACGACGGCACTGTCAATGCCAAAAAGCCGATCCCAGCCGAGGATCGCGGGGGAAGGCCTTCCCCCTGGCTTCGGCCGTGGCAGCGTCCTCCGCCCCAAACCCCGCTCTATCGGTCGCGGGATTCTGACGGAATCGACTTATTGTGGCCCGGATTCAGCTCACGCTTGCACCACCCAAAACAATTGGTCATCGTTACAGTGATCAACAGGGTCATCGCGAGAAGCATTGGAACACGTTTCATTGTGGTCTCCTGACTCCTTCTAGGCTTCCTCGCAAAGGTTTGAGTCAACAAAAAAAGAAGGGGTCCAGGACACGGGAGTGCTCCGCAACGCGCACCCCAATGCCGAGTGATCCCTTTGGCCCCTGCAACAAAGGCCGGTCAATTCGTGAACGTGGTGGTAACCAGCGACCCAAGATTGACGGCGCTCTGGGTAACTTGTCCGGATGCATTGTATGTGTACGTGGCGTCGCCCGTGGTGGTGCCGCTTTTGTCCACACCGGTCAACCGCCCTCCGGAATCGTATGTGTATGTGATCGTATAGTTGGCGGTACAGTAATTTGTGGCGCCTCCCACACATGAGGTCTGCGTTACGCGTCCAGCGGAATCATAGGTATAGGTGATGGTTGCTGTGGCTCCTGTCCCGACCGGACAACCGGAGGCTCCCGTGCATAGAACGTTGTCCTGAGTAACGCGACCGCTGGAATCGATTGTGTACGTGTCGGTTGTTGTAGTTGTACTGGAGGCGTAGGTTACCGTTGAGCCAGAATACGTCAGCGTGAAGGCGGCAACGCCGTTTGTCAGCTGTTGGTAGACACGCCCCATCGAGTCGTAGGTGAAGCTAATGTTGTTTCCAGAATACGTCAGTCCGGTGGGGTAGCCCTTGCTGTTGTAGGCGTATACATACTGGTAGGACCCTGTCATGGCAGTGATCAAGCCATCAATATTGTAGGCAAAAGTCCCGCTCTGTGCCGAAGTGTTGGAGTAGGCTGAAGGGCGACAGCCTGCCACTGCGTAGGGAACACTGCTCAAAAGGACGCTGGGGGTTGCAACACTATAAGCCACAATCTGCGGCGATCCAGTGCTGTAGTCCTTGAGGTAGTTGGCCATTCCGTATGTGCCGCACGCGGGAAGCGCCACACGCCCAGTCAGCAGCATCGTAAGCGTTAACATGGTCAGCCCGTCATCTTCACTGCTCTTTTTGCATGCCGGCTGTGTTGCCAGAAGGGCGACGAGCAACGCTATTCCCATGTGTTTCATCATTCTCTCCAATCCTTGCGACTGGAACCAAGCGCGCAATTGTGACTTTGCGCGTCAATGTATTTTTAACGCATTATAATTACTGTAAAATCAAAACGATATTCGTTAGCGCTTGCGTTTTGGCGGCAGCGTCACGAGCAAAGACCCGCAGATTACGTCACACAAAGCCGTGTTCACCGGCCACCTCAAATCGCTGGAAAGTCGCAGCGGCGCCCCAATACCCCGCAAACATGCTAGTACACGTCGCGCGAATTTCGCCCATCCGCATTGGGTCCTTGTTGACCGCCCACAGCCCCGGCGTACGATGCGCCGTCGTATGAATAAGGACATCCGCAAGCTCTTCGCCGACGTCGTCGGTGTATCGCTCAACTCCGATCAGATCAACGTCATCGCACAGCAGATGGAGCCCACGTTTGACATCCGCCGCGAGTCGGGCTTTGGGAATACGATTGCCATCCCCGGGCTCGACCGCGAGGGCAAGTTCCTCTACGACAGCAACTGCAAGATCGTCTATAAAGAAGACATGATCCACATGTTGGGCAAAAACAAGTGGATCTTCGACCCTGACACAAAGCGGTTCTTCCGCGATCCGTTCCACGCTGAACAGTTGAACTTCCTCAAAGCGATCGAACTCATTGACCTCAGAAAGTCGCTCGACGTTTCTCTCATTTCAACCAAGCTCAAAGAAGAAGCCGTCCGCCTGAAACTGGAAGACTTGAACTGGCAGATCACGGTGCGCACCTACCGCCTGGGCCGGGAAACAGCCGCGCTCCTCCAGGACGTTATCACGCTGCTTCTCTCCAAGCAGGAACTGGGAGGGCTGGTCAGTCCGTTCTATTCTTGTCTGAATGAGCTTGCGATCAACGCGTCCAAAGCCACATACAAAGTCCTCTTTGAAAAATACGTTACCCGCGCCCATGGCGTGGACCCCGTCATGGACTATGACCGGTTCATGCAGATGTTCCGCACGGAAGTAGAAGAAAACGCGGACGAGAATCTGGCCCGCATGGCCCAGGCGGACGACAAGTATTTCGACATCCAGTTCAAATCCACAGACAACACGGTGTCGTGCTGGACAACGAACTACACCACCATCTCGCGGCCGGAGAAGCTTCGCTTCATGCAGCGCCTGAAGTTTCCTATTTTTGGAGAAGAGATGATCGATGCGTCGGAGGATCCTCATCGGGAAGGGGCCGGCTTGGGCATCAATTTGGTTCTTGCCATTCTCGCGAAGTTCTCCTCGGACAAACAGCCTTTGAAACCCGTTTTCTATCCGGACAGAACGAAGGTGGGCTTTGTCCTTAAGCGCACGGAACTGTCAGGCTTCGCCGCCGCGCAGCACTAGTGACCGGGTCCTGCTTCTTTCCGCCGGGCCCGCGTTGAGACTCCTGTGATGCTGGTGCGCCGCACCAAGCCGCCATACTTTCTTCCGCCACTCTGTGCTCAAACAGGCAAAAATCGATAGCAGTCCGACCGCGGAACGTTGACCGTGTCCCGCAATGGACACAGCCCGCCACATGTATGATATCCTGAGAAGCACTGCGGAGCAATTTCCGGGAAAAGTGTCCTTTAGAAAGCGCGTTGGTTCTGAGTTCATAGGCTTCACGTATAAGGAAGCTCTGCATGCTGTTGACCGCACCACGGCGGGGTTCCTGCGCGCCGGCCTCAAGCGAGGGGACCGTGTGCTGTTTCTCTGCGATCCCACGCCTCTCTGGATCATTGTCGATTGCGCGATCATCACTGCCGGCGGCGTCAGCGTTCCACGCGGTACAGACACCACGGATGAAGAAATTCTCCACATCGCACAACACTCTCAGAGCCGCTTTGCGGTTGTTCAGAATCCAAAGACCGCTGTGCGTATCCGTGCTCTTGCCAAAAACCTTCCGGATCTGCGTTATCTCATCATCATGGAGGATGACAAGGGGAACCATATTGAGGGCCGGTCCACGTTATCCCTTCTTCAGGAAAAAGGGGACAGAGCGCTGGCCAACCGGCCCACGTTGATTGAAGACGTCCTCCGCTTGAGCAAAGAGGAAAGCGTGGCCGCGATCATTTACACCAGCGGCACAACAGGGCGTCCCAAAGGCGTT
>JACPZR010000395.1 GCA_016195395.1 Spirochaetia bacterium | reverse complement strand
TGATCCGACCCGTTTCTTCAGATGTCACCACGACAACCGCATCTGTTTCTTCAGAAATTCCCATTCCCGCCCTGTGCCGGGCGCCGTGAGTCTTTTTGAGAGTCCGGGAGCTTGACAAGGGAAGGTAACACGACGCTGCAACAATCCGTCCGCCTTCGATGACAACAGCGCCGTCGTGCAGGGGCGTATCTTTATGGAAGATCGTTTCAAGAAGTTCGCGCGTCACTACGGCGTCCACCCGCACCGCATTCTCGATGATCGACTCCAGCCGGTTGGTATTCTGTATGACCATGATTGAGCCGGTACGCGTCGATGCCATGCTGCGCGCGGCCTCCACAATCTCATCCAGCGGGAGCACGGTGCGGGGATTGACCCACTGGAAGATCCTCATACGACCGATCTCTGCCACCAGACGACGGAGTTCCGGTTGCAGAAGAACAATCAGACCAAACACCAAGTAGGAGGACACGTTCGTGATCAGCCAAGAAACGGTTTCCAGGTTCAGGCGGCGGGCGATCACATCCAGAAGGAGGATCATCCCAAAGCCGATCAGGAGTTGAATCGCCCGGGTTCTGCTGAGCAGAATGTAGCCGCGATACACAACGTACGCGACAATCAAAATATCGATAATGATCAGGCCGGGTCGGATGACCAGAGGCCCGGATTCTTTCCGGCCAAAAACAAAGCAGCCCTGACAGCGCCGCCGGCGAAGGCGTTCCGGCTCGAGGCCCTGTGCGTAAGCTCCACGCGCTCCCCATTGGTCATGAAATACACAGTGTGATCGCCCACCACATCGCCGCCGCGCACCGCGTGGACGCCGATTTCCAGCCGCGGGCGCTCCCCTACAAGGCCTTCACGCCCATAGATAACGTCGGATTCCTGTCGACCGAGCGTATCCCTCACAATCTCTTTCAGGCGCACCGCGGTGCCGGATGGAGCGTCCTTCTTGTGATGATGATGAATTTCGACGATTTCCACGTCATACCCGCTCAGCCGGCGTGCCGCCTCCGCCACCAAGGCAAAGAGCGCATTGACACCCACTGACATGTTGGGGGATACCATCATTGGAATTTTCTTGGACAAGGTTGTGAGCTCCGTGCGCTCGCTTTCCGTAAGGCCAGTGGTCCCCACAACAAGGCCCACGCCGGCCTCTGCGCACGCTCTAGCGTTAGCGAGCACGCTCTCGGCCCTCGAGAAGTCTATAGCTACCTTGGCCCCCGTGAGAGCTTCTGCCATCTTCCCTGTCACGGTTACGCCGGATGCGCCCACACCGGCCAGTTCCCCGGCGTCTTTCCCCACATGAGGGCTCTCTGGATATTCGAGCGCGCCGCTCAACCGGAGCTCGGAGGCAAAGTCGCTCATAGTCAGAGCGATGATGGTCCGACCCATCCGTCCCGCAGCGCCGATCATCGCAAAGGGGATCATTGATCCGCTCCAAACGCGTCCATCACGGTTTTCAGCTTTGCCTTCTTGTCGTCCGAGAGAGGCACCATTGGCAGACGCATTTCCGGATCGCAGAGGCCGAGTAACGCTGCACCGGCTTTGACGGGGATGGGATTTGTTTCCCAGAACATCGCATTCATCAGGTCCAGGAGTCGGTAGAAAATTTCGTTGCCTGCCGGAAAGTCGCCTTTGGCAAAACACGCGACCATGCGCACCATCGTTTTTGGATATAAGTTCGAGATAACGCTGATCACACCCTTCCCGCCGATGCCCATCACGGCCGGGGTCAAATTGTCGTCTCCGCAGAGAAGGTCCATTCTATGGCCGCAGAGTTTCTGGATACGCGCCATCTGAAACAGGTCGGCGCTGGCTTCCTTGACGGCTTTGATATTCGGCACATCGAGAAGGCGCGCAAAGGTCTCCGGTTCAACGTTCACCGCCGTGCGTCCTTTGATGTTGTACACGATGACGGGCACAGTGGCTTTCTGTGCAATCGCTTTGAAATGCTGGTAGAGGCCTTCCTGTGTGGGCTTGTTGTAATACGGATTGACGAGCATGACGGCATCCGCGCCGTCCCTGCATGCGGATTCTGTGAGGTCGATCGCTTCGCGGGTGGAGTTGGACCCTGTCCCTGCGATGACTTTGACCCTGCCTTTGACAATTTCCACTGTGCGCCGAATCAGCTCACGGTGCTCCTCGTGGGAAAGCGTGGGCGACTCTCCCGTGGTTCCGCAAGGCACAACACCCCGAACACCCGCCGCCACCTGCCGCTCGAGCATAGCACTGTAGGCCCGAAAGTCGATCGCCCCCCCGCCCGGTTCAAACGGGGTCAGGACGGCCGTATATACACCGCCAAAATCCATCATTTTGCCCATCCCATTGGCTCTGCGTTCCGCTCAAACCATTTTTCGCTTCCATTCCCACGGCCATACAGCCGTGAAGCTATCGTGCCCACTTCTATGGACATCGTTTTCATGGTGATCTGCTTTTTGACGGCTTTTGTACTCTGCGGGGTCATAACCATGGTCCCCAACTTCCTTCCAGACATCCCTAACAGCCGCTCCCTGCATGCCACGGTGACACCCAGGGGCGGCGGGGTCAGTTTTGCCATCCCGTTTCTGGCGTCTCTCGCAGTCATTGCTTGGTTTACAAAGACTTGGACCCACCCCTCGGTCATCGCCCTTTTTGTGGGCGGGATTCTCTTTGCCGGGATTGGACTCTTGGATGACGCGATGGGGCTCCCCGTGGTCGCCCGACTCCTGTTTCAAGTGCTGGTGGCCGGCACGCTGTGTGCCACAAGCCTCCCCGCCAATTTTACACTTCCGTGCGCCTTCTTCGTCACGGGGTGGCCGGCCGTGCTGCTCCAGACTTTCTGGGTGGTGGCTTGGATCAATCTCTTCAACTTCATGGACGGTATGGACGGTCTCGCCGGAGCTCAGGCGGTTTTCGCGGCAGGCTTCTTCTCTGTTCTCCTATACCTGGATTCCACGGGAGCCCCGGCCGATGTTCGTCCCATCTATGCAGCAGTCGCGGCGGCGGCCGGGTGCTTGTCGCTTGCAGCGCTGGGCTTTCTGCTTTGGAACGTATCTCCTGCCCGCCTTTTCATGGGAGACGTCGGAAGCTATTTTCTGGGCTTTGCTTTCGCCTTCATGGGCCTGATGCTGCCGCACAGCGTTCGGACCGGTTCCGGCGGCTTTGACATCGGCTTCCTTTTCAGGGGATCGGCCCGCGCACATTTTGACCTTGTCGCAATCCTTACGGCCCTTCTTCCCTTTCTGGTGGACACGCTGACGACTCTCTCTCAGAGAATTGCGCACGGAAAGAATATCTTTTCAGCCCACAAGGAACACCTTTACCAGATGGCCTACCAGGCAGGCTATCTACCGGGAAAGATCGTGATGGGCTTTGGATTTTTGAACGCGCTTGCTGTGATTGTGACCGTCATCCGGTCCTATCCCATGCGCGACGCAGACGCTCTGATACTGATAGCGGGCCTCGCGGCCGCCGAAGTGGTCGTCTTCTTGGCGCTGCGAAAGCGGCTGTCTTCCCGTCTCTTTCAGGCCGGCACAATCAGTTAGTGCGTGGGAGGTTTGGGCAGTTCCCATTGAATCTTGTCCGGCAGATGACCGGCCCACTCCGCCACGGGCAGCGGATACACAAACCGATTCAGAAACCAGAACATCCAGTAAAAGAGGGTCAGTAACACAAACGTGCGGAGCATGGATTTGGATGCCCCGCCTGCCAGTGTGTACGCGGCTGTCATGCTGACAACGGGCCAGAACAAGAGCAGCGCAAAACCTGTCAGTTCCCCGGTCCAAGCAGCGAGAAGGACCACCGATCCCGAAAAGTGATCACGATAACGTTCCCAATCGAGGATCAGCGCGTCCCGAAACCAGATCATGTAAAACACAAAAATCAGAACAGCGCTGATCTTCCACATGGCCTCAATGCCGCGCCGGAAGATAATTACGAAAACGCCCAAAAACCAGACGATAAAAAGCGGAAGTATCAATCCGTCAAGATTCAGCATGGCCCACCTTCCTCTCCCGCCCGATTAAGAAATCCCAAGCTCGCAGC
>JACPZR010000394.1 GCA_016195395.1 Spirochaetia bacterium | reverse complement strand
GAAGCAGAAATCACCGCAGACCGGATCAAATCAGATATGGTGCGGAATAAAAGAAAGCCGTCGGACTTTGCCATCCTCTTTCGCACCAACTTCCAGTCGCGCGCCTTTGAACAGGAATTGAGACGCCGGAATATTCCGCATCACGTGGCGGGCGGTTACAAGTTTTTTGACCGCCGCGAAGTGCGGGACATGATCTGTTACATGCGCTACATCGCTAATCCCAAAGATGAAATCGCTCTGGCGCGGATCATCAACCGGCCCCGCCGCGGGATTGGTGACACCACAATCAAAAGGATGAATGAGATTTCGGGAGAGATCGGCGGGATGACGGCGGTTCTCGAAAAGATCAGAGAAGAGCCCGGCGTTGTCACGGGAATGCGGTCAGAAACGGTTGTGGCCCTTGTCGATTTCCTCGAGTTGATAGAGAATTTCCGTAAGCACTTTGCGTCCGCGCACAAGATCGCGCCCGTGCTCCGGGACCTGGTGCACCAGCTGAAATTTGAGAACGAATTCCGCCGTGAAGGCGATAACGATGATGTGGTCCGCGCGCGGATCGGGAACTTGTCGGAACTGGTGAACATGGCCGCTTATCAGGAAGAGAAAGCGGAAGAGCGCATTACCCTCTTTGATTTTCTGGCCGACATTGCCATGCAGAGCCGCGATGACGAAGACGCGGCGGAATTGGGCAGGGTGCAGCTCCTGACCATGCATCTGGCCAAAGGACTGGAATTTCCCGTCGTGTTTCTCGCTGGTATGGAAGAAGGCATCTTCCCATCGGAACGGTCGATCCAGGAGTCCAGGGAGCCGGAATGGGCCTTGGAAGAAGAGCGGCGGCTCTTTTACGTGGGGATCACCCGCGCCAAAGAGGAACTGGTTTTGACAGCCGCACAGACACGGCGCAAATTCGGCGCATCGATCGACTGTGTTCCATCGCGCTTTCTTGAAGAATTACCCCCGCACCTTGTGGACACCACGTCTCCCGCTGAGGATTCCAAACAAAACGCCTTGACGGAACTGTCCCAGGGGCTGCGCACTCTGTTTCAGGAGACCTAATGGAAACCGCTCTCGTAATCCTCTCCACCGGCATTGCCTCATCCGTGCTTACCCTCTTTGGCGCCTACCTCTTCTACCGTGTTTACCTCGAGAAACATCTCGACCGGGAGATCGACAAGGCGCTCGAGGTCGTCAAGGTCCGGCTGCGTGAAGGTTTCACG
>JACPZR010000393.1 GCA_016195395.1 Spirochaetia bacterium | reverse complement strand
GTGACCCGACCCGTCTCTTCATCCTCCGCTTGAGCCCGCGGCGGCTGTCCTGAACGGATCACGGCGAATTCATTTTCAAGAGACGCCCGCTGTTCGCCTGCAATTGGGCGCGGATTCTGGGTTCCCTCCTTGGTTGCCTGCACTGCATTTCCAGCTGACACCGTAACGGGAGCGCCTGACCCTTGAACGTTGAACGCCCCTTCCAGCACATCGAGCTGCGTGCTTTCTTGAGAAACCGTGATCCTTCCGGCAGTGCCGGTCATCTCCAGACTTGCGGTGGGAGTAACGATTCGAATGCGATGCGCGGCACCCGTGCCGCTTACCCAGAGCGTACCTTGGGTGACCGTGATGTCTTTCCCAAGCCTCAAGGTGGCAGGCCCCGTGATCCGCGCATCCACGCCGTCGGCCGTGATATCAACATAGCCCGTGGGCAGAACAGTGACTTTGCCGGAATAGGCTCTGCCCGCATCCACGGGATCGAGCGCGGCTCCTTCTTCATTTCGCGCGGATAACGTTTTTTCCGCGGCCTTCACCTTCCAAGCCACTTGAGGCGGTCCCTGCATTTGTCTCCAGACGACGATTGAGCCAATGACCGCGATAAGGGCCGCCGCCGCTGCGAAGAAATAGGTGCGCATGACGGGAGGCGTCTTCTTGACTTGTGCGGTCCGGATCGCTTCCAAGATTCGCTCTTCTGTTGCGGCGGGGACGGAGCCGTACAGATTCACCTCACGGAGGCTCTTTGGCCACGTATTAGGAGATCCTTTCAAAAGCGAGTTCAGTGTCTGACTCATGTCCTGATCGTTCTTCATATGTAAGACGGAGATGCACGGAAAGTGTGCCGTTATCCCAGATCCTCCGCCGAAATCCCCTCTGCCAAAAATCTCTCTTTCACAAACTGAAGAGCCTCCTCTAAGTCGCGATAAGCTGTCCTCCGTGAAATTCCCAGAACTGATGCCACATCATCGGCTGGCATGTGAGACATCACTCGCAGCCGTAGAACCTCACGTTTCCGCTCTTCCAGCCGTTTGTCGCTGAAGCAGGTGACCAGGATCGTCTGAATCCGGTCCATCGGCGCGGAATCACTTGCGGCTACGGCCGGGGCTTCGGCAACGGGCACTTCCCGCTTGGAGCGCCTGAAATGGGTCATGCATTCATTGCGGGCGATGGTATAAAGATAGGGGATGCGCCTTTCGGGGTGAACACCTTTTCTGGCCAAAACGTCGATGAGCTTCATATACGACGTTTGAACGATGTCCTCGGCCGTGTCCGGATCAAGAACGATGGATCGGACGTATCCCCACAAAGGCCTGCGGGTTTCCAAATACAGCTGTTTCAGTTCGCCTTCTTCGCCCATCGCTCAAGCTGGGCAAAATTGACATTGAGGGTATTTTTGGAAACAAAAAAGATCAGTCTCATGTCCGTCAGAGTTGGCTATATGCTCACGCGAACAGCGATTCCTGGCGGCCGTGCGCTTCCGTCAGCATCTCAATAAACGAAGAGAGCGACATGAGCCGCGATCGGTCATGCTTTTCAAAGTGCGTGTGGTACGGGGTGGGCACAACCGGAATCACACGCTCGCTCGCCATCTCTGACAACTGCGATGACGTTATCCCCTGTTGGAGAGTGAAGAGATACTTTACGGGAATCCTATGCGCCTCGGAAATCACCTGCCGCCACCTGTCTTTGCAGGTGGTCTTGGCGCCCAAAAAGAAGAGCTTCTCAACGGGGAAAAGCGGATCGCGGTATTCGCGGATTCCGGGAAACACGAAGTCGGGCTTTTTATGTTCTTCTGTGACGCCGCCGAAAGTATATGCAAGGCCACACCGCGAAAAAATCCAGCGCAGATGATGTTCTAATGACAGACCGGCCCGGCTCTTTCTGCGGTTGTGTATTTCAAGGGAAGAAGAAAGCAGGGCTTCCAATGAGGGAAACGGCTGCGAGAGCAGATCGGCGTACAGGCGGCGCTCAATGTGGCGGAACACCGCGTAGTCGATCCTGATCAGATTCACCACTGTGTCATCAGGGTTGCCGGCGTCGCGGTAGATCCGGCTGTAGACCAGCTGCGCCCAGCGCGCAATTTTTTCCGTATCGGGAAAGGCGCGCACTTCATTCAGGTCGGACCCCAGCGTTTCCTCGATTTCTTTCGCCAGGCGCGCTTCAATGTCGAACTTGACGAGCTGGTTGGTTTCCAGCGGCGCAATGCCCAAAAACGTAAGTACGTCTTCGATGTCGTCGTCGCTCACAAGAACCCACGCGCGGTATTCACCGGAGGGAGCGCGCGCAAGAACAAAGAGCGACCCCAGGTATTCGCGTTCCTGGCCGCGGAAGAACGCGCGCGTCCGCGTCAAGCGATACTCGGCCCTGCTTCCGGAGCCGTACCACTTGACCGACGACGTTGTGCGCGCATCGGCCCCCCACTGGATGGGTATGGAGACTTCACGGTTCTCCTGCGCCCTTCCGGGAGCGGAGAAGAACATGGGCCAGCAGTCCTTTGAGAGATAGATTCCCGCCTGGTGGCTGTCCGTGAGACCAAGGTCGTTGGCGGAAAGAAACTTTGTGTAGGCGTGCGATGCTGCAGCCAAGCTTCTGATAACGTCTGATATATCAGGGACGTCTTCAAAGAATCGGAACTGCATCCCAGTCAGCGCGCCGGAACCGGTTTCACAAGCGGCATACAATACGTCATCCGGTCCGCATCATAGATAACCAGGCCGTACGTCCGATCATAGCCGCCGCTCTGTAGATGATCCAAGAGGACGGGCGAGACTTTTGCGTATCCAATGAAGGCAGATAGGAAGTTACGGAGCGGGAATTCCGCTGTGGCTGATCTCTGAACGGGCCACGCTTTCACTTTGGCATTGTGTTTTGCGCCAAGGACCTCCAGCGCTTTCTGGTCCGCGGATCCGCCCGCGTACAGCACTCCGGCGTCGCTTCTCAACTGGTCTTCGGGAACCACGCCCGCCTCATCGTAGTACATTCCAAACATCCGGCCTCCGGCGAGTCCGGCGGATTCTCCGGCCGTTTTCAACTCCAACGCATTGCGGCCCGTCTGTCTGTAGTTGCCTTTCTGCTCGCGGTAGAGCATGATGTACGGGCCCATTTCCTTTTCGCGCACTTCAACGTTGGCGAAGATGCCCATGTACCAAAGAAAGCCGAAGATCACAAAATCCGATGCGATCACAGCGATGATTATCTTCTTGGCAAACGGCTTCATAGAAGGCCTTGTCTGGTCGCGCCTGTGCAATGTAAAGTGCTTTGATCGCGTCGGGGGCGTGAAAATAGCGGCAGATTTAGAGCGACTTCGATTCTCCCGTATTTGGCGCTCTCGTCCGCGCCAAATTTCGTAAAAAAGATTTGCGTGGGCGCTGTCCCCGTTGGTAGGGTAAGGTTGACCGCCGCAGAAGGAGTCCATCATGGCCGAATACATTCGCTTCTTTGAAACACTTTCCATAAAAGACGTCCCCCTGGTGGGAGGAAAAAATGCCTCGCTAGGGGAAATGTACAGCCAGCTTTCCTCAAAGGGTGTGCTGGTCCCCAACGGATTCGCCACAACTTCCCAAGCCTACAATTACTTCATGGAGTCGAACAAGATTGATTCCAAGGTGGAAGACCTGCTGAAAAATCTGAACGTAGAAGATGTGCAGGCGCTGTCCGACTGCGGGCACAAGGTGCGGGACATCGTGCAGGGCGCATCTTTCCCGGAGGACCTTGCCCGGGAAATCATCGACGGTTATGTCCAGCTGTCGCGGCAGTACGGCGATGATGCCACGGACGTGGCCATCCGTTCCAGCGCCACCGCAGAAGACCTCCCTGACGCGAGCTTTGCCGGTCAGCAGGAAACCTATCTGAACATCCGCGGGCACGCCGCCATTCTCGATGCCTGCCGCAAATGCTTTGCTTCTTTGTTCACAGACCGCGCCATCGCATACCGCAAAACAAAAGGGTACGATACGCAGAAAATTGCTCTGTCCATCGGTGTCCAGAAGATGGTGCGGTCGGACCTGGCGTCATCCGGCGTTATGTTCACGATCGATACGGAATCGGGCTTCCGGGACGCCGTTCTCATCAGCGCTTCCTACGGATTGGGAGAGAACATTGTGCGCGGTGTTGTCAACCCCGATGAATTCTACGTATTCAAGCCAACACTGCGTCAGGGATTCCGACCCATCATCGGACGCCGCGTAGGCAGCAAAGAGATGAAGATGATCTATGACACGCGCGGTGGTCTCACCAGTATCCGCAGTGTCCCGGTGCCGGTCAGTGAACAGAATCTTATTTGTCTGTCCGATGACGACATCATACAGCTGGCCAAGTGGGCGGTCATCATAGAGGACCACTACAGC
>JACPZR010000401.1 GCA_016195395.1 Spirochaetia bacterium | reverse complement strand
CAGATGCTCATGACAATGGAATATGTGAAGAGCGCCCGCGTGGAACTCGCCATCCCCAAACGGAATAACTTTCTGACGGATACAGATCCGGTCAAAGCGTCTGTTGTTTTGTCTCTGAAACCCGGGGTAGAGAAGGTAACGCGCAAACAGGTCATGGGTATCAAGAACCTGATCTACCGCGCGGTGCCCGGTCTCTCCCGTGAGAATATCACAATCACAGACAACGCCGGCCACGAATTCGTGGAACCGGACGAAATCGATGATGCGCAGCGCAAGCTGGACCTTGTGGACCGCAAGAAGTCCTTTGAAGAACGTGAACGCAAAAAGTGGCTCGATGAGATTAAGACGAGCCTCCAGGAATTCTACAGCTCCGAGCGTGTGTCGATTGTCCGTGTTGCGTTGGACGTGAACTGGGACGAGGTCAAAGAGAAGCAACATCTGGTCACCCCCGTGGAAGCGACACCGGAAAACCCGGATACGCCATATCCGGACCGACAGCTGATGCCGAACGGAACGCTCACACTTTCCGAGAACTCTCGTCAGGAGCGCTTCAGAGGCAACGGGTTCACGCCCGGCGGGCCCACAGGAACGGAACAGCAGCTGCCTCCGGGATACCGCGACCTGGACTATCAGCGTTCCGAATACGGGAACAATGACGTTATCAAGAACTATGACTACAACCGCATCGAAAGGGAAGTGACACGCCAGCCATGGGAAGAGCGCTCGCGTTCGATCGCCGTCATGATCGACGGCGTGTGGGTGAAAAAGAAGCCCAAAGAAGACGGGTCCGGCTGGGAACGGGAATATCGTCCGCCGTCTGAAGAAGAAATCCGCACGCTTGAGAAGGTGCTCAAGGCATCGATGCTCTACAAGGGATCGCGGGGCGACCAGATCGTTGTGGCGCATCTTCAGAAGGATCGGAGCGAAGAGCACCGCATTGAGGATGAAGGTCTCCAGCGCGAGTACTTTGTCCGGCGCATGCTGATCGTCTCCGGCGTGGTGCTGGGTGTTCTGATCCTTGTATTCCTTCTCTTCAGAGCCATCCGCAAGGAAGTGCTCCGTCGCCGCCGCATGAAAGAAGAAGAACTGGCGGCCCAACAGCAGCTGATGCGCGAAGCAGCGCTGCGCGTGGCCGACGAGGGCGCGGCTGAAGTGGAACTCTCCGTGGACGAACGGGCACGTCGGGAAATGCTCGAGAATGCACTAACATTGGCGCGGGAAAAACCTGAACAGGTCGCTAAACTCCTCCGTACTTGGCTGGCGGAAGAAACCTAGATCCTGCGTTCTTTCTGGTTGAAGGCTGCTTGGCCCTCCGGTTTCCCGGGGGGCTTTTTTTTGTGACGCTCGGCCGGCCCTCAGGGACCATCGTGTCAAACGGACATGCGCGACTCAAAGGGACCGTGACCAAAAGACGTCTTGGATTGCAGCACGGGCGTGCGCGTACGATTGGGGTAAACGCATGACGGCGAAATCCGAATCTTTTCCCCTTGCCTAAACCAGGCAAAGGGCCGATAATGTCAGCAGAGAACGCGCGTCCCTATGCTCCAATCCAAACGACAGCAGTTGACCGGCCGCCAGAAGGCTTCGGTGTTCCTTGTAACGCTGGGGCCGGAAGTGGCGTCGGATATCTTCAAGCACCTCCGCGAGGACGAGATTGAGACGCTGACATTTGAGATGGCGCGTCTGGACAAGATTTCGCCGGAAGACAAAGAGGGCGTCCTTTTAGAATTCAACGAACTGATGATGGCCCAGTCGTTCATTACGACGGGCGGTATTGACTATGCGCGGGAAGTTTTGGAACGCGCGCTCGGCACGCAGAAAGCCATCGACATCATCAACCGACTAACGTCTAGCCTGCAGGTGCGGCCGTTCGACTTCATCCGCCGCACAGACCCCGCTCATCTCTTGAACTTCATTCAAAACGAACACCCGCAGACGATTGCGTTGATCTTGTGCTACTTGGAAGCCAATAAAGCAGCGCTCATTCTCTCGAGTCTCCCGCACCAGATTCAGGCCGACGTTGCGAAACGCATTGCAACGATGGAACGAGTTTCACCCGACGTGCTGCGTGAAGTAGAGCGCGTGCTTGAAAGAAAGCTGTCAACCCTCGCTTCTGAAGACTATACGACCGCGGGCGGCGTGGACTCCATCGTGGAAGTTCTGAACCTGGTAGACCGCGGAACAGAAAAGACAATCATTGAAGCCTTGGAAGAAGAAGATCCTGAACTGGCGGGAGAAATTAAGAAGAAGATTTTCGTCTCTGAAGACATTGTGCTCTTGGACGACCGCGCAATCCAGCGCGTTCTCCGCGAGGTGGACAACCAGGAGCTGGCCAAAGCCCTCAAAGCCGTGGAGCCCGAAGTTCAGGAAAAGATCTTCAAGAACATGTCGAAACGCGCTGCTTCGCTTCTGCGCGAGGACATGGAGTTCATGGGGCCTGTTCGCTTGAAAGACGTAGAAGACTGCCAGCAGAAGATCGTGAACATCATCCGCAAGCTGGAAGACGCCGGCGAGATCGTCGTTGCGCGGGCAGGGGAAGAAGAATTGGTGGTGTGATTGCCTGTCCCGTTGGCTCACAATCTCTTGCTTCATGATTTATCATTTTCCACACATTGCACGCGCCTGCCGATGCGGAATGTGAAGACTGCGGTGTGGACGGTGTGGAAAATGCGAAATGCTGAAGGCTGAGTGAATTCCAGTTCTTGAAGAAAGCCCACTCATTTAGATACAGTTGGGAATACTCCGGACGGAAATAGCGATACGTCCGCATCGCAATTTTCAAAGAAGAGTTCAAACCCTCGGCAACTTGGTTGTGAATTCCGCCCTTGCTCCACCGCTGCCTGTTCCACTTATAACGTTTATCCAGGGATTTGCGCGAATGGTTTATCATTCGGTGGTTTGGATAGATCCCTTCCAGCCAGCTGTATGCTTCATCCGTGAAGACGGTGGTATTTTTGGGGATGTGTTTCTTGAACAGGGGGCCAAGTGTGTTCATTGTTTGGTTGGGGACTGATTTGAGAAGAACGAACCCTTTCTGTGTCCCCATTACATGGACAAGCGTTCCAACCTGCCTCCCGCCAAGCTTGGCTGACATATAGATGGAAGCCGTTTGGCCGCGTTCTTTATGCCTTTTGCGGCCTTTGTTGGCCCTTTGGGAGGCAGAGAAAAGGACAACCGTGTCTGCGGCAACAACAGACTTTCCCTGAACGAGTTTTGAGACATCGCCTTCTTTCGGTAGCTTGAACTCCTGAAATTCCCTCTCAAGTTTCTCATGAATGACTTCGTGGAACTTGGGCAGTTGTTCACTTGCGAGTAGCTGAACTCTTCGCTTGAGGAGCAGGGCGGAAGCGTATTTGATCTTTAGTCTTCTGGCAATCTCAGAAGCAGTGAGGACGTTTGGGGTTCTGTCCTTGCTCTCTTGGATTACCCAACCAAACATCCAGAGAGGAAGTTTGAGATTTCTGGCCGGTGTATGTGCAAAGCGGGAAATCTGTTTGTGGCATTCTGAGCAGCGAAGCAGATTTGGACGATTGCGGATCTCCCTTGTGGCTTGGACTCTGCAATCTGGACAGAAGGACGGATAGAATTTGGAGAGGAGGTCCTTTGCAAATGTGTGATATTGGCTGACGTTGAATAGATTGGAACACTGCCCGTCTTGCGGTGATTGTCCAAACGAACGTTTAGCCTTGTGAGGTATCTGGACAGGGTATGTGGTGTGACCCCATCCCCCCAGTCCCCACACGAAGTTCCCGCAATTCTCTCAAAACCAAAGTACTTTAAGTTCCGAAAGAAGCTCCATTCGTTCAGGAATAACGTTGAGTATTCGGGCCTTCTATTGCCCGTAACGTCCACTCCTTGTTCTGCGGCCACCAGGACCAGCTTGCTGTCCCTGAACTCGATCACCAGGTGATAGAAGGAGTTTTCAGTTTCGGTGTAATTCAACGAGTCGACAAGAGGACTGACGTTACAGTCGCATGTATTCAGACACATATGCGCTTCATGATCCTGCCAACGGTCCTGCTCTGCGCTTTCGTCGGTCTTCGTGCACAGTCATTCCAAGAGCGGGCGACGGGCCGATGACGAAAATGTCCGTTTCGTTACGGCAGTCACCCTGAACTACGTCGTCGCGGGGGTGTATGCGCCTTTACACCTAATGATGATTAATACTTCGGGTGGATGTAGAAGCGTCCGTTGAAATCCCCCGCCACGTACTGTTTTCCGTCGAAGGCTATGCTTGACAACGTCGGCTGTGTAGAGGAAGAAACGTTGGGATTCGTAAACATGATGCCGTACACTTGGCTGTACGCCCAGTTTACACCATCCGTTGAATGGTTTACGATTCCCCGATTACCAACCGCCACGAAGGAGGTGCCGTCGTATAGAACGCCTTGGAAGCTGTTGTTTGAAGAACGCTGAACAAATGAAGTCAGGTTTGCTGATGTGGCGAGGTAACCGAGGTAGGAGACATTGCTGGAACCGACGAGAACATACTGCCCGGCGCCAAATGCGACCGAATATATATTGAGGTTGGAAAGCAGGACGGATACACTCCAGTTGGAGAGCGTTGTGCAGTTTGCCGTGCATTCGTACACTCCTCCCTGCTGGCCCATTGCGTCGAATTTTCCATTAGAGTATACGACGGCTTCGAGTGACTGATATGTGGGTCCACCGACCGAACCGCAGGTGAAAACGGTCAAATTCGTGGTCGCGCAGACATAAGCTCCACCACCGCCGCTCCCAACGAGAGCGTATACAGAACTGCCGTCGTATGCGACTGCATGCAGGGTTCCAGTCGCACCTCCAACCGTCTGTGCCGTCCAAGTGGTGCCGTCGGGAGACGTGACGACAGTTCCGTTTAAGCCGACAGCGACGAAATTGCCGCCAGCATAGATGAGTGCGTTTAGTCCCTGGGTTGTGTTCGAATTCAGCGCCGTCCAGGAAATTCCGTCGCTCGATGAAGCGACCTTGCCTCCCGATCCGACAGCGTAGAACTTTCCATTGGCGTATGTTATCGCAGTGATGCTGCCACCGAACGATCCCCCGACAGTCCAAGGGTCAGCGGCAGGCGGATGGAGCGATAGTTGGACTGCTAGTCCCTTGATGAGATCGCTGCTGTTTTCGAAACATGCGGATGCGGAGATAGAGCAAACCAGTGCAACAAAGATCAGGACTTTCTTCATCAGACAGCTCCGCGTAGGAAACAGGTGCGTTCTGACGCGTCTTTGGTGGCAAGCATAAAAAAGTATTGAAGATGCAAAGAGAACGTTATTGACGTTTTTCCGCTACGACATTGTTCAGGCATGATGCGGTGTATGCTCCTTCTTGTATCTGCTGTATACTTGGTTCCAGCGTTGCTTGTCGCCCAGCAGGTAAGCGTGGACGATCCACTGACAAATTCTTCCAGGGAAACTCCGAAATTCACTTATTTCGTTGGTCTGCGCTTTGCGCGAGCTGACTGGAATTCCGAGGATTTTCAACACGCAAAAATGATCGGCTCTGACGCTGTCGAAATTGCCTACAATCAATCACTGGTGAATACGAGCGTGACGAATAATCGTAGTTCTTTCCCAAGTTTCTTCGCTACAGCGATAGGGGCCGACAGACGCTGGGGAACGGAGGTGCTTTACGAATCTTTTACGATCCACCCGAGGTACAACTCTACAGGGTATGAACTCGCGCCACCCATGACAATTCCAAGCGTGGATCAACTTTCACAGACGCGGTCCGAAGGGCAGGTCAACGAATTCTATCTGTTTCACT
>JACPZR010000400.1 GCA_016195395.1 Spirochaetia bacterium | reverse complement strand
AGGAGCTCTTCCGCAAATTCTTCGATCTTCTCGGCGACTTTTTCCCGGACCTTCTTGAACGATGCGCGGCCCAGCGAGTCCAGCCGGGGTTTTTCCACCGGTGCGATGTATTTCTGAACCATCGAAATCTGATCGAGCGGAACAAAGAGTTTGTCCTGGTCCGCGTATTCGATGACGAGAAAATCGCGCTCACGCCCTGCAGCCTTCACGCGCTCCAGCTTTACAAAACGGCCGATCCCATGATTGACATGGACAACGTGGTCGCCTTCTTTCAGATCAAGGAAGGATTCGAGCGGTGATGACTGGGCCTTCTTGAACCGCGACTGTCTGCGGTACGACCGGCCAAAAACGTCGTTGTCACTCCAGAGAAAGAAATTGAAATCAGGCAGAGCAAAGCCCTTTCGCTGCGAGGAGCGGATCAGTGTAAGACCCGGCTGGCCGTAAAACACGAGCGGCGGCTCCGCGATCGTTTGTTCGATCTTGAGGCTTGGCCCTGTGTCTGTCTGTTTTTCCGCTTCCGTAGCATCCGCGGACTTTACGGTGGGTTTATCCTTGAAGAGTGTGGCAATCCGGTTGAGCTGCGCCTGATACGGCGATGTGATGACAACAGACCCGCCCTCTGCAATGACTCGACCAATGGCCTCGCGCACGGCACGCATTCGCCCGCCAAACCCTTCAATGCGGCGCACCCCGGCCAGCGGCGCAATGGCGGTCACTCCTTCTTCCGTTTCCACAGCTCCCTGAAACAACGGGGCGGTCAACACCTGCAAGTCGCCCCACGGTGGAACGTTATCCGGTGAGAGGAGTTTTTCCGGCAGAATGCAGGCACGCACGCTCTTTTCGCGGTCGTATAGGGCTGCATATTCACGTCTGACTCGGAGCATTCCCTCGTCAACGGCGGCCGGCTCAAACAAGACAATCAAAGGATTCGTATTGAAATATTCCAGGAGACCGGCCGTGGGAATGACAAGGGGAAACAGATCCTGAAGACCCTCCGCATGCAAAAGCGTTATCTGGTGCGGCGATTCCGCGACGCGCTCCACCCATTCCGGCCGCTCCAGTTTTGAAGGCATCGACTGCAAAAGACTTGCCAGTTTCTTGGTTTCGTCAGCCGCAAGGACGATCTCTCCCGCCGGAAGAATCGTGCACGACGTTATCCGGTCACCTGATTTCTGCGTCATAGGGTCAAAGACCCGGATGGAGTCGATTTCATCGTCAAAGAAGTCGATCCGCACGGGAGCGTCGGCGTTCAAAGGATAAATGT
>JACPZR010000399.1 GCA_016195395.1 Spirochaetia bacterium | reverse complement strand
GAATCATAGCCGGTCGTCAGAGAATGTCACTTACAGAAATCGCGGATTTCTCCTGTTGCTTCGAGCGCCGGTAGCTGTGAATCTGATGCTTCAGCGGAAGCCACTTTGTATTGAACAAGTGAGCCAACTGGTAGATTTCCTCGGTGGAATGGTCCCGATTGATCTTGACTTCCAAGTTGTAATCCCAGTCCTTCAGCCCCTTTTCCATGATGAACACCGGGTCGCCTACATCACGGGCAAAGATCCCCGTATAGAAGAACATGTAAGATGCGATGATGCCGAGTATCATGAGGAGGATCAAGAGGTTGAGCTTGGCCTGCTCACCATCCGCGGGGTGAAAGGAGACGAGCATCGTATATCCGTTCGCAAGTTCGATGGGATGCGGGTACTGCGTCCAATGCAGCTCCTCTTTGTCATCGTCCTCATACACCACCACGCCGTCTGCGTTCTTGATGGAGATGATATCGTCGAACGCTTCCTGGATATAGGACTTGATCTGCGGGGTTGTCAGACCTTTCACATGAAAGAGAGGTGCCAGCTCGCGCTGACGCCGTTTTGCGTAGACCTCGTGGTCGCCAATGTGAAGGAAGGGAACAAAGAGCCCCACCATCAAAACACTGACGAGCGACATGGCGGCGAGCGTGGAAATGGTGGCCACATGCCGGTTCGTCATTGTTGAGTTAGTGTTCTGAATGCGGCCAAAGATCTTGATGACCCTGAGAAGACGCAGGATACGGGTGACGCGGATCGCTTTGGCTGTTTTGAGAATGACCAAAAACTGCATCCCAGCGCCGCCGGTATCGGCTCCCACCGTAAGAAGATACAACGTGGGTCCGGACACAAGCAGGAGAAGCGGAAACGAGGTGAGCATGTCGAGCCACCCGCGTTCAGCAGTGATATAACGTTTGAAATGCCCGCGCCGCGCTGTGACAATCGTGCGTGCGGCAAACTCCGCGGAAAAAATCAGGTCAAAAGCAAACGCCGCGTACGCAAGACGAATGTGCCAAATGTGTGACCAATGATAGATGACGGCCAGCTCTTCCAGGACCGTGTGCCCCACTACCAGAAGAATTAGAATGATGATCGACGTTTCGATCCATTCGGGGAGATGGTCCTGCGGATGTTGTTTGTGGATTCCCATCATGCTCACCAGCCCTCCTCGCCTGCGATCTGATACAGTTCTTCCAAGAACCTGAGATCGTAACCGTGGAACTTCGCCGTACGACGGTTGATGTTGAACCATGACTTGTCCGGCGATTCCGCTCCGCGGTCGGCCTTCTGGTTGGGATCGTAGTCGAGGATGCGCCCGTTCATGATCGTGATCAAACGGCCCGCACCGCCCACCTCACGCTCCGTGGGATCAAGGCAGCTTTCAAGACCGGCTTTGTAGAACCGCTCCGGAATCGTGCCGAGCGCCTCGACCAAGTGCGTCTTTAGATCCTTCAAGGAGGCGTCGAACACTTTGAGGTCGCGCTGAACACCCGCAAGTGTCACAATCTGTCCCTGCCCCGCAAACCGGGAAAAACCATACCAAAAGAGAGGACGTAGAAGGGTCGACAGATTCAAAACGGCTGGAATTAGTGCGTTATCCACCATCAGCCGGTCCCGACGGATGATTTCGTTGTAAATGACTTTGCGGCGGGAGAGAATGATCGGAAT